>NZ_JBFAXI010000043.1:0-70584 GCF_040680735.1 Streptomyces sp. NPDC051987
TTCCTATCTCCATTTTTTGTTTGGCGGTGGTGTGGTTGCTAAAGACTGCTTTTAGGTTGATAGACGTGGTGGGGGCCCCCGTGGGGGGGCCCCCGGCGCCCCGCTGCGGGTTGTGGGGGGTTGGTCGCGCAGTTCCCCCCAGCCTTCGGCCGGGGGGACCCCAGCGCCCCTATGGGGCGCGTTTCAGTGGGCGCTTCCCGCGACGGCCGGAGGGAGTTCGACCTCCACGCCGGGGTCGCCCGCGTCCGCCGTGTAGTCCTGGGGCTCGGTCTCGTCGATGCCCTCCGGGGCCTTCAGGGCCCGCAGGGCGAAGGTCAGGACCACCGTCACCACCACGTTCATGACGAACGCCGTGAGGCCGATGTAGCCGATCTCGCCGATGCCGGGGATCTCCTTCGAGGAGCCGCCGAAGTGCTTCTGGGTGGGAGAGGCCACGCCGTACGCGGCGACCGTGCCGTACACCATGCCGACCGCCCAGCCCGCCAGCAGCGCCCAGCGGTGGAACCAGCGGGTGAACAGGCCGCCGACCAGGGCCGGGAAGGTCTGCAGGATCCAGATGCCGCCGAGGAGCTGGAAGTTGATGGCGACCGTCTTGTCCATGGTGAGGACGAAGACCAGCGCGCCGACCTTCACCAGCAGGGACACCAGCTTGGACACCTGGGCCTCCTGCTTCGGCGTGGCGTCCGGCTTGATGAAGTCCCGGTAGATGTTGCGGGTGAAGAGGTTCGCGGCCGCGATGGACATGATGGCCGCCGGGACCAGGGCGCCGATGCCGATCGCCGCGAAGGCGACCCCGGCGAACCAGTCCGGGAACATGTTCTCGAACAACTGGGGGATGGCCAGCTGGCCGTTGGTGACCTTGACGCCGGCCGCGATGGCCATGAAGCCCAGCAGGGCGAGCAGGCCCAGCATGAGGGAGTACAGCGGCAGGATCGTGGTGTTGCGCCGGATCACCTCACGGCTCTTGGAGGAGAGCGTCGCGGTGACCGAGTGCGGGTACATGAACAGGGCCAGCGCGGAGCCCAGTGCCAGAGTGGCGTACGTCCACTGGCCGGCCTCGGCCGGGACCAGCGCGCCGCGCGGCTTGCCGGTCGCCGGGTTGGTCTGGGCGAACGCGGCGCCCGCCTTGGCGAAGATGTCGTCGAAGCCGCCCAGTTTGATCGGGATGTAGATGATCGCCACCGCGATGACGAGGTAGATCAGCGTGTCCTTCACGAAGGCGATCAGGGCGGGGGCCCGCAGGCCGGAGGAGTAGGTGTAGGCCGCGAGCACACCGAAGGCGATGAGGAGCGGGAGGTCCTTCACGAACCAGTTGGTGCCGTCGCTGCCGCCGACACCCATCACGTCGAGCACCGCCTGGATGCCCACGAGCTGCAGCGCGATGTACGGCATCGTCGCCAGGATGCCGGTCAGCGCCACGGCCAGCGACAGGCCCCGGGAGCCGAAGCGGCCGCGCACGAAGTCCGAGGTGGTCACATAGCCGTGCTTGTGCGAGACCGACCACAGACGCGGCAGGAACGTGAAGATCAGCGGGTAGACCAGGATCGTGTACGGCACCGCGAAGAAGCCCGCCGCGCCCGCCGCGTAGATCGCCGCCGGTACGGCGACGAAGGTGTACGCCGTGTACAGGTCGCCGCCGAGCAGGAACCAGGTGATCCAGGTTCCGAACGACCGGCCGCCGAGGCCCCATTCGTCGAGGGAGTGCTCGTTCTCGGCCTTGCGCCAGCGGGCGGCCCAGAAGCCGACGGCCGTGACGGCCAGGAAGAAGAAGAGGAAGACGCCGAGCGCGACGCCGTTCACACCGTCCTTCACCGCTGCACACCCCCGTCCGTGCTCGGGGCGGCCTTGCGGGCGCGCTGGTCCCGCTGCCACAGCTGGTGGGCGATCACCGTGAGCGCGGTGGAGAGCAGCACCCACAGCATCTGGTACCAGTAGAAGAACGGGATCCCGATGAACTCCGGGTCCGTCCTGGCGTACGAGCCCACCCACAGCATGCCCACGAAGGGCGCTGCCAGGCACAGGGCGATGACGACGCGCAGCGGCGTCACCGCCGCCGCTCTGGTCACATCGGACGCATCTGACATCTCGCGGCTCCGTCCCCTCACCGACCGCACGGCGATCGCCGTTGTGTTCACCTGTGTAATGCGCAGGCAATCATGGCGAACGCGTGGGGTCAGCGGAAGACCTCCTCGGCGTATCGGTATGTCGATTCCGTGGAGAAGGGTGACGCGCCGTCAGGCAGAGGGTGGCCGAGGGGCCTCAGTCCGTGGGCCGCTTGAGCCGCGCGACGAACTTGTAGCGGTCGCCGCGGTACACCGAGCGCACCCATTCCACCGGCTGGCCCTCGTGGTCCAGGGAATGCCGGGAGAGCATCAGCATCGGCAGGCCCACGTCGGTGCCGAGCAGGCCGGCCTCGCGCGGGGTGGCCAGCGAGGTCTCGATGGTCTCCTCGGCCTCGGCGAGGTGGATGTCGTACACCTCTGCGAGGGCGGTGTAGAGGGACGTGTACTTGACCAGGGAGCGGCGCAGGGCCGGAAAGCGCTTCGCGCTCAGGTGGGTGGTCTCGATCGCCATCGGCTCGCCGTTGGCCATGCGCAGCCGCTCGATGCGCAGCACCCGGCCGCCGGCGCTGATGTCGAGCAGGCCGGCGAGCCGGTCGTCGGCGGTGATGTAACCGATGTCCAGCAGCTGCGAGGTCGGCTCCAGTCCCTGGGCGCGCATGTCCTCGGTGTACGAGGTGAGCTGGAGCGCCTGGGAGACCTTGGGCTTGGCGACGAAGGTGCCCTTGCCCTGGATCCGCTCCAGGCGGCCCTCCACCACCAGCTCCTGGAGTGCCTGGCGGACGGTGGTGCGGGAGGTGTCGAACTCGGCGGCCAGGGTGCGCTCTGGCGGGACCGGGGTGCCGGGGGCCTGTGTCTCGGTCATGTCGAGCAGGTGCTTCTTCAGGCGGTAGTACTTGGGCACGCGCGCGGTACGGACGGCTGTCCCGCTCTCGTTCTCCGCACTGCTGACGTCGGTGCTCATGCTCCGCCTTCCCGGCTCCGGTGCTGCTGGCCTCGTGGCACGGCAGCGTACCGGGATTCGCCCTGCACGCTGCGTGATCCCCTCTGTATACCGTCGCGGAGTGATCTGGTCTAGTCCATAGCTCAAGTGGTCTACCGGAATTGTCTCGTCCACGCCCCGGCTTTTCGAGGGGTTCTTACTTAAAGGTTCCTGCATATGTAGGTCCCATAACGGCTGGTCGGAGCCTATTCGACCGCCCTTGACAGGCCTGGTGGTCTGGGCCAAGCTTCCCGCACTGGTCTACACCATTGGTCCAGGTCCCGGCCCAACGCTCGTGCGGGGAGGCAGGGGGGTTTGTGGCATCCCTGAGGAGGGTGGCGTGACGCGCAAGCTGATAGCCGCGATTGGTATCGCGGGCATGGTCTTCTCCATCGCGGCGTGTGGCAGCGACAACAAGGACGACAACAAGTCCCAGGGCTCGGACGCCAAGGAGCTGACCGTCTGGCTCACGGTGGACGCGCAGAACAACTGGCCGAACCTGGTCAAGGCCGCCGACGCCGCCGTGCAGAAGAAGCACCCCGGCGTCAAGATCAAGCACGAGTACTACGGCTGGCCGGACAAGAACACCAAGCTGGACGCCGTCCTCGCCACGGACAAGGCCCCCGACGTGGTCGAGATGGGCAACACCGAGATGCTCGGCTACATGGTCAAGGGCGCCTTCGCCCCCGTCGATGCCTCCCAGTTCACCAGCTCCGACCAGTGGCTGGACGGTCTCAAGGCCTCCGTGACCTACCAGGGCAAGACCTACGGTGTGCCGTACTACGCCGGTGGCCGGGTCGCCAACTGGCGCAAGGACATCGCCGCCTCGGCCGGCATCAAGACCACGCCGAAGACCTACGCCGAGCTGACCGCCGACCTGGACAAGATCCAGAAGAAGGAGGGCGACAAGTTCAGCGCCTGGTACCAGCCCACCCGTGACTGGTACGCGGCCATGTCCTTCGTCTACGACGCCGGCGGCTCCATCGCCGTGGAGAACGGCGGCAAGTGGCAGGGCAACCTCTCCTCGGCCGAGTCGGTCAAGGGCCTCACCGAGTTCAAGAACGTCATCGACAAGTACATGCACGGTGACAAGACCAAGGACGAGTCCGACCGGTACATCGTCTACGGCCAGGGCAAGTCGGCCATGATCTTCGGTGCCGCCTGGGAGGGCGCGACCGCGGCCGACCCGAAGAACGACAAGACCGGCGGCAAGCTGAAGAACAACCTCGTCAACTTCGTGATGCCCGGCCCGTCCGGCAAGAACATGCCGGTCTTCCTGGGCGGCTCGGACCTCGCCATCCCGGTGAAGTCCAAGGCGCAGGCCCTCGCCGCCGAGTGGATCAACGCGTTCACCGGCCCGTCCGGCCAGAAGGGCCTGATGGCCAAGGGCAACCTGCCCAACAACAAGACCGACCTCGCGACGCTGAAGAGCGACCCGGCGACCGCGGTGCCGGCCGAGGCGGCCGCGTCCAACTGGTTCGTGCCGATGGCGCCGGGCTGGGGCCAGGTCGAGAAGGCGCAGGTGCTGCAGAACATGCTGCAGAACATCGGCACCGGCAAGGAGACGGTCCAGGCGGCGGCCAAGGAGGCCGACGCGGCGATCGACAAGGTCATCAACAGCACCAACTAGTGGCCTGCGGCCGGGCCTGGCCGACGGGGGTCAGGTCCGGCCGAGAGGTGACGCCGGAAAGTGCCGCATCAGGCCGGTGGGCTGGTCCCGGTTGGTTGTGGCTGGTCGCGCAGTTCCTCCCCCCGGCCTTCGGCCGGGGGGACCCCCAGCGCCCCCGAGGGTGCGCAGCTGCAGGCCTCTCTCGATCTGCTTGAGGAGCGCACGATGAGTGCCGTTGAAACGACCACACCCGCCAAGGTGCCGGCACCGCCACCGGACTTCCCGCACAGACCACGGGTGAACCGGCGCTCCGGCGGACCCGCCGTGCCCTGGCTGTTGCTCGCGCCCTGCCTGGCGATCCTCGGGCTCGTCCTCGGCTATCCCCTCTATCGGCTGGTCACGCTCTCCTTCCAGGAGTTCGGGCAGTCCCAGCTCTGGGGGTTCAAGCCGGCCGAGTGGGTCGGGTTCGGGAACTTCTCCAAGGTGCTGGGCGACAGCGAGTTCTGGCAGGTCGTGCTGCGCACGATCGTCTTCGCCGTCGGCTGCGTGGTCTTCACCATGGTGGTCGGCATGCTCATCGCCCTGCTGCTGCAGCGCGTCTCCGGCTGGGTGAAGACGCTGGTCAACATCGTGCTGGTGGCCAGCTGGGGCATGCCCGTCATCGTCGCCACCACGCTCTTCAAGTGGCTGTTCGACTCCGACTACGGCATCCTCAACGCCCTGCTCAGCAAAGTCCCGGGCGTCGAGATGATCGGCCACAACTGGTTCGCCAGCGGACCCCAGGGGCTCGCGGTGATCATGCTGCTGGTGGTCTGGGGGGCCGTGCCCTTCGTGGTCATCACGCTGAGCGCCGGTCTGACCCAGGTCCCCAAGGAACTGGAGGAGGCGGCCCGGCTCGACGGCGCGGGCGCCTGGGGCGTGTTCCGCTACGTCACCCTCCCCATCCTCAAACCGATCATCGTGATGCTCACGACGCTGTCGGTCATCTGGGACATGGGCGTCTTCCCGCAGGTCTTCGTGATGCGCGGCGGCCACCCCGAGCCCGAGTTCCAGCTGCTGACCACCTACTCCTACGACCGCGCCTTCGTGGTCAACGACTACGGACAGGGGTCCGCGATCGCCCTGCTCACCGTGCTCCTCCTGCTCGGCGTCGTCGCCGTGTACATGCGCCAGATGCTGAAGATCGGAGAGGTCGAATGAGCACCGTCGCCACCCCCGGCCCCACCACCCCCGGCCCCGCCGCCCCGGGCCGCCCCGCCGCCGGCCCCAGGAAGTCGAAGGCCGGCTGGAACCTCCTGGGCCTGCTCGTCTTCCTCGTCGCCGGCTTCCCCGTCTACTGGATGGTCAACACGGCGTTCAAGCCGGCGAAGGACGCCATCGACCCGGACCCGAGCCTGCTGCCCACCGGCATCACCCTGTCCAACTTCCGCCGCGCGCTGGACATCGCCGACTTCTGGGGCCCGGTCGGCCGCAGCCTGATCGTCTCCCTCTCGGTCGTCGCGATCGGCATGGTCATCGGCCTGCTGGCGGCCCTCGCCATCTCCCGGTTCGCCTTCCGCGGCCGCAAGGTCGTGATCGTCGGCATCCTCGCCGTCCAGATGGTCCCACTGGTCGCCATGATCATCCCGGTCTTCCTGCTCCTCAACGACCTGGACCAGTACGACAAACTCAGCGGCCTGATCATCACCTACCTGACCTTCATCCTGCCCTTCACCGTGTGGACCCTGCGCGGCTTCATCGTCAACATCCCGAAGGAGCTGGAGGAGGCCGCCATGGTGGACGGCTGCTCCCGTACCGGCGCCTTCGTCCGCGTGGTCTTCCCGCTGCTCGCCCCCGGCATGGTCGCCACCTCGGTCTACGCCTTCATCCAGGCCTGGAACGAGTACCTCTACGCCCTGATGCTGCTCAGTCAGGAGCACCAGACCGCGACCGTCTGGCTCGCCAACTTCTCCACGAAGCACGGCACCGAATACGCCCCGATGATGGCCGGCGCCACGATGATGGCCGTGCCGATCGTCGTCCTCTTCCTCCTCGTCCAGCGCAAGATGGCCGCGGGCCTCACCGCGGGCGCCGTGAAGGGATAACCCCATCCGATGACGACATTCGCCAGCGGTACGGCTGCGTTCGATTCGAAAGACCGAATCACCCGCGACGCGCTGACCGTCCTGCAGCCGGGCTTCACCGGCACCACCGCCCCCGACTGGCTGCTGCGCCGGCTCGGCGAAGGCCTCGCCTCCGTGGGCGTGTTCGGCCGCAACATCGTCTCGGCCGAGCAACTCGCGGCACTCACCGCGCAGTTGCGTGCCGAGCGGGACGACGTCCTGGTGGCGGTCGACGAGGAGGGCGGTGACGTCACCCGCCTTGAGGTGCGCACCGGCTCCTCCTTCCCCGGCAACCACGCCCTCGGCGCCGTCGACGACCCGGAGCTGACCCGGCAGGTCGCCCTCGAACTGGGCCGCCGTCTCGCCGCCTGCGGGGTGAACTTCAACTGGGCCCCGTCCGCCGACGTGAACTCCAACTCCGCCAACCCGGTCATCGGCGTCCGCTCCTTCGGCGCCGACCAGGAGCTGGTCGCCCGCCACACCGCGGCCTACGTCACCGGCCTCCAGGCGGCCGGGGTGGCCGCCTGCACCAAGCACTTCCCGGGCCACGGCGACACGGCCGTCGACTCCCACCTCGCGGTGCCCCGCATCGACGCGACCGCCGACCTCCTGCACGCCCGCGAGCTGGTCCCGTTCCGCGCCGCCATCGCCGCCGGCACCCGCGCGGTGATGAGCGCGCACATCCTGGTCCCGGCCCTGGACCCGTCCCGGCCGGGGACGCTGTCCCACCGCGTCCTGACCGACCTGCTCCGCGGCGAACTCGGCTACGACGGCCTGATCGTCACCGACGGCATCGAGATGCAGGCCATCGCCGCGACCTACGGCATCGAACACGGCACCGTCCTGGCGGTCGCCGCCGGAGCCGACGCGATCTGCGTGGGCGGCGGCCTCTCGGACGACGAGACGGTACGGCGGCTGCGGGACGCCCTGGTCGCGGCGGTCCGCTCCGGCGAACTTCCCGAGGAGCGCCTGGCCGACGCGGCGCGGCGGGTACGGGAGCTGGCGAGCTGGACCTCCACGGCGCCCGTGGCCCACCCGGACCCCGCCCGCACGGACATCGGCCTCGTCGCGGCCCGGCGCGCGCTCCATGTGACGCGCGTCGACCCGTACCTGCCGCCGACCGAGCCCCTCTTCGTCGCCTCCCTCACCCCCGAGACCAACATCGCGGTGGGCACGGAGACCCCCTGGGGCGTCTCGGCCGAGCTGGCCCGCCTGCTGCCCGGTACCGAGAGCGGCAGTTTCGCGGGTGAGGACGCGGGTCACGCGGCGATCGTGGCGGCGGGGGAGCGCCGGGTCGTCGCGGTGGTACGCGACGAACACCGTCATCCCTGGATGAGCCGGGCTCTGGACACGCTGCTCACGGCCCGCCCCGACACGATCGTGGTGGAGATGGGCCTGCCCCAGACCGCGCCCCGGGGCGCCCTGCACATCGCGACCCACGGCGCGGCACGGGTGTGCGGGGTGGCGGCGGCCGAGGTCATCGCGGGCGTCAGCGCGTAGGGGGTCCCCCTGGGGGTGGTCCTCGGCCCCGGCACGGTCACCGGGCCGGGGACCGCACGCCGAACCACTGCTCGGCGCCCCACGCGTGGAACCGCTCCAGCTCGGTGAACCCCAGCTTCGCCGCGAGGCGCATGGAGCGGAGGTTGGCGGTCTGGGTGTAGAGCACCACCGGTTCGCCGGGAAGCGCGTCGGAGAACCAGTCGAGGGCCGCCGCGCAGGCCTCGGCGGCGTACCCGTGTCCCCATGCGGGAGGCAGGAACAGGTAACCGAGCGCGGTGTCCCCGGCCGCCCGACGGTCCGGCGAACGCTCGGGTTCGTGCGGGTCGAGCTGGACGGTGCCGATCGCCGCGCCGTCGAGCTCGACCACGAAGAAGCCGGGGCGCTGCCCGGGCACCTCGGGCACCGTGCGTTCGAGCTCGTCACGCGGCTGGGGCCCACCGAGGTAGGTACTCACCTCGGGTGACGCGTTCAGCTCGATGACCAGCGCACGGTCCGGTGCCGCACAGGCACGCAGGACGAGTCGCTCTGTCTTGATCGGGTCAGGCGGCCAGACGTCGTTTCCCAGGACAGTCATGCCCGGCAACCTACCGCTCCCGTTCTCCCTCCGGGCCGGCCCACCACAGCCTTCAGCCCGCGACGAAACCGGAAACGGCAGGTCCGGCCGACCTCAGATCCCCTGCCAGTCCGGCTTGTTGGCGAAGGTGTACCGGAAGTAGTCCGCGAACTTCAGCTTCGACGCGGCACCCTCGTCCACGACGACCGTCGCATGCGGATGCAGTTGCAGCGCCGACGCCGGGCACACCGCGGCGACCGGTCCCTCCACCGTCGCCGCGACCGCGTCGGCCTTGCCCTCACCCGTGGCCAGCAGCACCAGATGCCGCGCCTCCAGGATCGTCCCGATGCCCTGGGTGATGACGTGGTGCGGCACCTGCGCGATGTCCCCGTCGAAGAACCGCGCGTTGTCGATCCGCGTCTGCTCGGTCAGCGTCTTGATCCGCGTCCGCGAGGCCAGTGACGAGCACGGCTCGTTGAACCCGATGTGCCCGTCGGTCCCGATCCCGAGCAGCTGCAGATCCACGCCCCCGGCCCGCGCCAGCTCCGCGTCGTAGGCCTGGCAGGCGGCCCGTACGTCCTCGGCCGCGCCGTCGGGGCCGAGGAACGCCTCCATCCCGATCCCGAGCGGCTCCAGCACCTCGCGGCGCAGCACCGACCGGTACGACTCCGGATGCTCGGCCGGCAGCCCCACGTATTCGTCGAGCTGGGCTATGCGCACCCGGGAGGTGTCCACGGCACCGGCGCGGACCTTGGCGGTGAGCGCCTGGTACACGGGCAGCGGGGTCGAGCCGGTGGCCACTCCGAGCAGCGCGTCCGGCTTCTGCCCGATCAGCTGCGCGATGGCCTCGGCGATCAGCTCGCCACCCGCGGCGGCGTCCGGGACGATGACAACTTCCACGCTGGGCCTGCCGTTCTCAAGAGGGCTGGAGGGTGGTCTGAACGGTCTATGTGGTTTAGACCAATCGGACGGGATCAAATCTAACAGAACCGACCCCTGTCCCCGCAGGTCGGACGCAGAGAAAGTGCAGAGAAAGGGGACATGCGCGAGGTTACGCGAATGCGTCAGACGGGGTGAATGGGGGAGAACTTCCCCGGCTCGCCGCGACGCCCTCGCCGAGCCCCGGAAAATTGCCCCGGGCTTCCGGCCCCACGACCCCCTCCGGGGGGCTACGCTGCGGTCGGATCACCTGTGAACTGCCTCCAACGCATGGACACACACCGTGGTCTAGTCCACAATTGCGTACGAGTGCTGAATGGTCACGGCACCCGTCGTACCGCACAGCCACGCTCTTCCGTCTTCCCCGCACAGGAAGGCGGACCGAGGAACCGGAGCTCTCTGCCCTGACTGCCCCGGCTCCTCGCCTTCGGCCGACCGGGACCGCACACCCCACGGCCGTTGCTGCTCCGGGCTGCGGTGCCGGGAGGGTTGAGGGTCCCTCTCAGGCGCCGCGGCCCGCGGGTGTCTCCGGGCCCGCACGCCTCCTCCCCGCCGGCTTCGCGGCCCGCTGTTTTTCGGCCATCCACATACCGCCAGGTACGCTCACAGACGTGCCCTCCATGAACGAGCTGGTCCGCCAGCACACCGCCCTCGACGACTCCGACCTGGAGTGGCTCCACCTGCTGGTCTCGGAGTGGCAGCTGCTCTCCGATCTCTCCTTCGCCGACCTGGTCCTGTGGGTTCCCACCCGGGACGGCACCCGGTACGTCTCGGTGGCGCAGATGCGCCCCAACACCGGCCCCACCTCGTACCAGGACGACATGGTCGGCCACCTGGTCCCGCGCGGCCGCCGGCCCATGCTGGACATCGCCCTGGACGAGGGCCGGATCGTCCGCGAGGGCGACCCGGAGTGGCGCGAGGAGGTCCCCGTACGGGTCGAGTCCATCCCGGTGCGGCGCGAGGGCCGGGTCCTCGGGGTCATCGCCCGCAACACCAACCTGCTGACCGTGCGCACCCCGAGCCGCCTTGAGCTCACCTACCTGCAGAGCGCCTCCGACCTGGCGCAGATGATCGCCGCCGGATCGTTTCCCTTCCCGAACCAGCAGGTCGACATGGACGCCTCGCCACGGGTCGGCGACGGCCTGATCCGGGTGGACGGCGACGGCATCGTCCAGTACGCCTCCCCGAACGCCCTCTCCGCCTACCACCGCCTCGGTCTCGCCGCCGACCTGCTCGGCCACCACCTCGGCCAGACCACCGCCGAACTCGCCCCGACCAAGGGGCCGGTGGACGAGGCGCTCGCCAAACTCGCCAGCGGCTGGGCGCCGCGCGAGTTCGAGATCGAGTCGGAGGACGGCGTCATCCAGTTCCGGGCGATCCCGCTCAAGCCCAAGGGCACCCGCATCGGTTCCCTGGTGCTGCTCCGGGACGTCACCGAACTGCGCCGCCGCGAGCGCGAGTTGATCACCAAGGACGCGACCATCCGGGAGATCCACCACCGGGTGAAGAACAACCTCCAGACGGTCGCCGCGCTGCTGCGGCTCCAGGCCCGGCGCATCGAGTCCGAGCGCGGCCGGGAGGCCCTGGAGGAGGCGGTCCGGCGGGTCGGCTCGATCGCCATCGTGCATGAGACGCTGTCCCAGAACCTGGACGAGCGCGTGGAGTTCGACGAGATCGCGGACCGGGTGCTCGCCATGGTCGCCGAGATCTCGCCCGGGAAGGTCACCGGCCGGCGCACCGGCCGCTTCGGGATACTCGACGCCGAGGTCGCCACCCCGCTGTCGATGGTTCTCACCGAGATCCTGCAGAACGCCCTCGAACACGGCTTCCGCGAGGGCGACACGGGCACCGTCGAGGTCACGGCGGTCCGCGGCGGCACCACCAAGGAGGCCCGGCTGCTCGTCACCGTCCAGGACGACGGCGTGGGCCTGCCCGAGGGCTTCGACCCGCAGCGCTCCGGCAACCTCGGTCTGCAGATCGTACGGACGCTGGTGGAGGGCGAGTTGGGCGGCACCTTCGACATGGTGCCGGCGCCGGAGCGGGGGACCCGGGTGATCCTCGACGTGCCGGTGCGCCCGCAGAAGTGACGCGGACCGGGGCGCCGGGTACAGCAAAGAGCCCCGGACCTGGTGGGTCCGGGGCTGCTCGCTCGTTGCTGCTCTTACTGCTAAGCGCATCGGGGTACTGCGCGCTGCGGCTCGGGGGCGGGAGATGCGCACTCGCTGTGCGCGCCGCCAAGCTCAGGCTGTCACCAGGGGTGGGACTGTCAGGCGGTGGCCTGACGGGCCCGGTTGCGGGCGGCACGGCGCTTCATCGCGCGACGCTCGTCCTCGCTGAGACCACCCCAGACGCCGGAGTCCTGACCGGACTCGAGCGCCCACTGCAGACACTGATCCATGACGGGGCAGCGACGGCAGACGGCCTTGGCTTCCTCGATCTGCAGCAGCGCAGGACCGGTGTTGCCGATGGGGAAGAAGAGCTCGGGGTCTTCCTCGCGGCAAACGGCGTTGTGACGCCAGTCCATGGCTGCTACCTCTCCTTGGTATTACATGCACGTTGCTTGTGAATGTGAACGCTTTCACGAATCCCTCAACAAGTGAAGGGCCGACCGCCAGGTTCCCTGGCAGGGGTCCTGTGAGTTGAAGGGGATTCCGGCGATCAGTGGAGGCCGGTCTTGCGGGCCGTCCCGATCGCCACGTAGAGCCTCGCAAACCTCAGCGGCGGATACAACCCCTTCCGGAAAGTTTTTTTTGATTCCTCGGTGTCGACTGGGTCACAGCCGTACTTCCATGGGGTGGATCCTGGCCTAAACGTTCGAGTGAAAGGACTTTAGCCCGTTCCGCTCACACAATCACACGCAGTGCACTGCGTACGCCTGTGAACGTCACGCTCGTACGCAGTCCTAGGTGGTCGCCGTCCATCTGGAGGGGGAGGGGCACCTTCGAATGCAAGGTGAACTGGTCCAGGTCGTGCAGCGACACCGCATGCCTGCCGTGGGGTCCGCGCTCGGGGGACGAAGTGAGCAACTGTGTGCCATATCGGGCAGCCGCGGCGGTCGACAGGCGGCTGAGACCGAGCACGTCGATGCCCTTATCGAACGAGGCCTTAGGTGACGTGTACATCGGGCGATTGCCGAGATACGTCCAGGGTGAGGTGTTCGAGACTATCGCCACGACGAGGTCGTCGATCGGGTCGGCGCCGGGCCGCTCCAGCCTGATCGTGCCGTGCCGTCGGTGCTGCTCGCCCAGGAACTGCCGGACCACCTGGCGCACGTACAGCGCGTGCGTGGATTTCTTACCGCGTTCACGCTGCTGCTCCACCCGGCCGACCACGCCGGCGTCGAAACCGAGCCCGGCGTTGAAGGTGAACCAGCGGGCCGGGACGGCCTCGTCCTCGGTGCCGGGCGTGCCGGCGGTCAGGCCGAGGCCGACGAGGCGCTCGCGTTTCTTGCGCAGCGCGTCCAGCAGGTCGCCGGTGGCCTCGACCGGGTCGTTGGGCAGGCCGAGGGCGCGGGCGAAGACATTGGTCGAGCCGCCGGGGACCACGGCGAGGCCGGGCAGCCGGTGCGGGTCGGGGCCGTTGTGGAGGAGACCGTTGACCACCTCGTTGACCGTGCCGTCGCCGCCGAGCGCCACGACGAGGTCGATGTCGTCGCTCTCCGCCGCGAGCCGCGCCAGGTCGCGGGCGTGGCCGCGGTACTCGGTGGTGACCGCCTCCAGCTTCACCTCACTGGCGAGCGCGTGGATGAGGACGTCGCGCCTACGTGCGCTTGTGGTGGTTGCCGCCGGATTGACCACGAGAAGTGCACGCATGGATTGCAGCGTACCTACTGGAAAGTACCGATCCCAGACCGAGTTAGGGATCCGGTAAGAGACAGGGGCGTGAGCCTGAACACGTACGGGTGTCGGCCGAGGGCTACCCTGCTGGGGTGAGTGAAGCACCTACGGCTGAGAAGACCGACGGATTCGAGGCGCCCCGTCCGCCGCGGCTGACGTACGCCGCCGCGCTGGTCGGGCTGGAAGGGCTCGCGCTGTCGGTCGCGGGGGCGTGGAGGATCGTGCTCGGCCTCATCGGATCGGCGGACAAACCCGGCCAGGCCGTGTCTCTCGGCGTCGTCTTCGTCGTGCTGGCGCTGCTGCCCCTGCTGGCGGCGCGCGGGCTCCTGCTGCGGAAGAGCTGGAGCCGGGGACCGGCGGTGATCACGCAGCTGATGGCTCTCCTGGTCGCCTACGACCTCCTGCAGGTCAACAGCGTGTTGATTCCCCTGGGGATCGCTCTCGCCGTGGTCGCGGTGGCTTCGCTGGTGCTGCTGGTGAACTCCGCCACCACCCAGGCCCTCGGGATCAAAGGGCCTGGTCGTAGCTGATCCGCGGGCCGGTGGGGGCTGATCGCGCAGTTCCTCCCCCAGCCTTCCGCCGGGGTGCCCCCAGCGCCCCTTCCGGGGCGCTTCACCTCGGGGAGCCGCAAGGGGCGGCGGACCTACTCCTCCACCAGCAGCTTCTCTCGCAGCTGGGCCAGGGTCCTCGCCAGCAGCCGGGAGACGTGCATCTGGCTGATGCCCACCTCCTGGGCGATCTGGGACTGGGTCATGTTGCCGAAGAAGCGGAGGAGAAGGATCCGCTTCTCCCGGGGCGGGAGGTCCTCGAGGAGGGGCTTGAGGGACTCGCGGTATTCGACGCCCTCCAGCGCCTCGTCCTCCGCGCCGAGGGTGTCGGCGACGGCCGGGGACTCGTCGTCGGTGTCGGGGACGTCCAGGGACAGCGTGGAGTACGCGTTGGCCGACTCCAGGCCCTCCAGGACCTCCTCCTCCGAGATGGCCAGCTTCTCGGCCAGCTCGTGGACCGTGGGGGAGCGGCCGTGCTGCTGGGAGAGCTCCGCCGTGGCGGTGGTGAGCGCGAGCCGCAGTTCCTGGAGGCGGCGCGGCACGCGGACCGCCCAGCCCTTGTCGCGGAAGTGCCGCTTGATCTCGCCGACCACGGTCGGGGTGGCGTACGTGGAGAACTCCACGCCCCGGTCCGGGTCGAACCGGTCGACCGACTTGATCAGGCCGATGGTGGCGACCTGGGTGAGGTCGTCCAGCGGCTCGCCGCGGTTGCGGAACCGGCGGGCGAGATGTTCCACGAGCGGCAGGTGCATGCGGACCAGCCGGTTGCGCAGCTCCGCGTACTCGGCGCTGCCCTCCTTCAGCCCGCGCAGCTCGACGAAGAGGGCGCGCGCGCCGCTGCGGTCCTGAGGTTCGTGCTGGGTCGCCTGCACGACCTCCGCGGCCAGCGCCTCGTCCTCGGCGTATCGCTCGTGCTCGCTCATCGTCCCGCCCGTCGCCCTTCCACGAGCCTTCGCCCCGGCTCGGGGCGGGGCCGCGACCCCGTTCCGCCCTTCCGGGGGCGCGCTCTGCGCGGCACCCTCCAGGCCGACCGGCGCGGAGGGGTCCTCCGGGTGCGGCCTGGCCTGTTCCGGGATGCCGTCGATGCCGTCAGCCATGCGGCGGGAGCCGGCCCCGGGGCCTTCGCCCCCGGCCGACAGCCCCCGTGTGCCGCGTTCTTCGTCCCGCACCGGCCCGTCCTCGTTCCTCACGCCGGCCCGGGTCCCGCGCCGCGCTGTTTGTAGAGGCTGATCGACACGGTCTTGTCCTCGTCGACGGCCGACGAGACCTTGCCCGCCAGGGCCGAGAGCACGGTCCAGGCGAAAGTGTCGCGCGACGGGGCGTGCCCGTCCGTGGTCGGGGCGGAGACCGTGACCTCCAGCGAGTCGTCGACGAGGCGGAAGACACAGCTGAGCACCGAGCCGGGAACGGCCTGCTGGAGCAGGATCGCGCACGCCTCGTCGACCGCGATGCGTAGATCCTCGATCTCGTCCAGGGTGAAGTCCAAGCGGGCGGCGAGACCGGCCGTGGCCGTGCGCAGCACCGACAGGTAGGCACCCGCAGCCGGCAGCCGGACTTCCACGAAGTCCTGGGTCGCGGGCTCGCCTGCGATCTGGGACACCCTCACCTCCATGGTGGTACAAGCTATTCGGGGCCGAGGGTCGCCCCCCGGGGTAACGCACTACGTGGTTCAGCGGTGACGCTACCGCGCTCCGAACTTTTCTGTCCCCGGGACCCCAACCCCCTGGCGTCACTCACAGTAAACCTGTGGATACGCTCCGTGTCTAGGGGTCTGCCTTGGTCAATTGGGAAGAGCGCGCGCCGGGTTGACGTACCCCGGCGCCGAACCGTCGAACCGTCGGTGCTGTCGTCTTCAGCAGCCGTAGTGCAGTGTCACACGAGGACGTGGTCGACGAAGCACCAGCGCCAGTCCTCGCCGGGCTCGAACGTCCGCATCACCGGGTGACCCGACGTCTCGTGGTGGCCGGTCGCGTGTCTGCCCGGCGACGAATCACAGCAGGCTACGTGGCCACAGGTCAGACAGAGCCGCAGCTGTACCGGGTGCCAGCCCTTGGCGAGACACTCCGGACAGGTCTCGCTCAACGGCTCGGGTTCCGGGAGCGGCAGCGCGTCGCGGTGCGTGCACTGTTTCATGATTGCCAGATTACGACGGCCGTGCGGGTGGCCGCGCGAAAAAAGAGGGCGGGCGAGGACCATGGACGTGATGCCACTGCTGTTGCTGGTGGCGGGGAGTGCCGCGATCGCGGCGGCGGCCCGGCGCACACCGATACCGGCGCCCCTGCTCCTGGTGGCCGTCGGGCTCGTGGTGTCGTACATCCCCGGCATTCCCGACTACACCCTCGACCCCGAGGTGGTCCTGCCGCTGCTGCTGCCCCCGCTCCTCTACACCTCGGCGTCCGACAGCTCCTATCTCGACCTGCGGGCCCAGCTGCGGCCGGTCGCGCTGCTCTCGGTCGGATACGTGCTCTTCGCCACCGTAGTGGTGGGCTGGGCGGTCTACCTGCTCGTCCCGGGCATGCCGCTGACGGCCGCCCTGGTGCTGGGCGCGGTGGTGGCTCCGCCGGACGCGGTGGCGGCGACGGCGGTCGCGCGCCGGGTCGGGCTGCCCTCCCGGATCACGACGATCCTCCAGGGCGAGTCGTTGCTGAACGACGCCACCGCGATCACCGCCTACAAGGTCGCCCTCGCGGCGGCCGTCGGCGAGGGAGCCACCTGGGCGGGCGGCATCAAGGAGTTCCTGCTCGCGGCGGTGGGCGGGGTGGGCGTCGGCCTGATCCTGATGGCGCCCCTGCACTGGCTCCGCACCCACCTGAAGGAGCCGCTGCTCCAGAACACCCTGTCCCTGCTCATCCCGTTCGTCGCCTACGGCGTCGCCGAGCAGTTCCACGCCTCCGGCGTCCTCGCCGTGGTGGTGGTCGCCCTCTACCTCGGCCACCGCGCGTGGGAGGTCGACTTCGCCACCCGGCTGCAGGAGGGGGCGGTGTGGAAGATGGTCGCCTTCGTCCTGGAGTCGGCGGTGTTCGCCCTGATCGGGCTGCAGCTGCCGATCGTCCTGCGGGGGCTCGGCCGGTACGAGGGCGTGGAGGCCGCCTGGTACGCCGTCGCCGTCTTCCTGGTGGTCGTCGCGGCCCGGTTCGCCTGGGTCTACCCGGCGGCCTTCCTGCCCCGGATATTCTCCGCGCGGATCCGCGAGCGGGAGCCGAACCCCACCTGGAAGGGCGCGATGGTGACCTCGTGGGCGGGGATGCGCGGCGTGGTCTCCCTGGCCATCGCCTTCTCCATCCCGATCACGGTCCACGGCGGCGGCGCCTTCCCGCACCGCAACCTGATCCTTTTCCTGACCTTCACCACGGTGATCGGCACGCTGGTCGTGCAGGGGCTGACCCTGCCCCCGCTGATCCGCCGGCTGAGCTTCCCCGGCCGCGACCCGCAGGCCGAGACCCTCGCCGAGGCGAACGCCCAGGCCCAGGCCTCCCGCGCGGCCGAGGCACGCCTCGACGAACTCCTCTCGGACGACCGCAACCAACTCCCGCCCCCGCTCGCCGACCGCCTCCGCTCGGTCCTGGAGCGCCGTCGCAACGCCGTCTGGGAACGCCTCGGCCAGACAAACCCGATCACCGGCGAGTCCGTCGACGACACCTATCGCCGCCTCTCCAGCGAGATGATCAGCGCCGAACGCGCGGTCTTCGTCCGGCTCCGCGACCACCGCTACATCGACGACGAGATGCTGCGGACCCTGCTGCGCAGGCTGGACCTGGAGGAGGCAGCCGCCTACCGGGAGGCCGGGTGAGCCGGTGCACGGCCGCCGCGAGCGTCCCGCGGTGACATGACCGCCCGAAGCTGCCCGACGGACAGCCCACCGCACCTGGGTATCGGCTCCGGGGCGGCTCCGGCCGGCCCGAGCCGGGGAGCCGGCGCGGGAGCTGATCGGGGGGCCACGGGGGGTCGGACCGTCGTAGCGGGCAGGCCGTCCGGGGGATCGGGTCGCCGTGGGGATCAGGCCGTCAGTACCGCCGCCACGGTCGCGTCCCGGCCCAGGCCGCCCTCGCGTGCCAGTTCGGCGAGCCCGTACAGCAACTTGGCGACGTACAGCCGCTCCACCGCCACCCCGTGCCGCTCCTCGAAGTCCGCGGCGAAAGCGTCGAGTTCCGGTGCCGTACGGCCGTACCCGCCGAAGTGGAACCGCTCGTCGAGCGACCAGCGGCCGCGCCGCCCGCCGAACGCCTCCTCCTGCAACCGCCGTATCTCCGCCGTCAGGAATCCGCCCCTCAGCACCGGCACCCCCAGCGCCCGCTGCTCCGCGCCCAGGCCGGCCGCCAGCCCGGCCAGCGTGCCCCCGGTCCCGCAGGCGATCGCCACCACGTCGGCCCGGCCGCGCAGTTCCGCGCCGAGGGCCCGGCAGCCGCGTACCGCCGCCGCGTTGCTCCCGCCCTCCGGCACCACGTACGCCCCCTCGGCGCCCGCCGCGAGCAGCAGACCGGCCAGCACCTCCGGCTCGGCCTTGCGCCGGTACGTCGCCCGGTCGACGAAGTGCAGCCGCATCCCGTCGGCCGCGCACCGCGCCAGTGACGGGTTCAGCGGCCGCGCGGCCAGCTCCTCGCCGCGCACCACCCCGACGGTCGGAAAGCCGAGGAGGCGGCCCGCGGCGGCCGTCGCGCGCAGGTGGTTGGAGTACGCGCCGCCGAAGGTGAGGACCGTCCGTCCGGCCGCCGCCTCGATGTTCGGCACCAGCTTGCGCCACTTGTTGCCGATCAGCTCCGGATGGATCAGGTCGTCCCGCTTGAGAAGAAGGCGGACGCCGTGGCGGTCGAAACGGTCGTCGGCCACCTCCTGCAGCGGCGAGGGGAGCCGGGGGACGAGTATGTCGGCGCTGGTCACGTCGTCATTGTCGCCCGGGGCCGCCGGGCGGGCTCACTTCAGCCGGTCCCTGACGCGCCCGCGCAGCCAGGCCATCGGGAAGCCGCGCGGGTCGGCCTTCCCCGGCTGCCACTCCAGGTGCCCGATCACCGACCGTTCCGTCCAGCCGTGGTGCCGGCACACCGCCGCGGCCACCTTCTCGACCGC
The DNA here is from genome assembly GCF_040680735.1 of Streptomyces sp. NPDC051987. Classification (NCBI taxonomy): domain Bacteria; kingdom Bacillati; phylum Actinomycetota; class Actinomycetes; order Kitasatosporales; family Streptomycetaceae; genus Streptomyces; species Streptomyces sp. NPDC051987. The sequence continues at coordinate 19,194 of NZ_JBFAXI010000043.1, forward strand.
CGTGAGCTGGGCCTCGGGCCAGGGGTCCGCGCCGTCTCCCAGGTTCTCGCACTCGAAGCCGTAGAAGTGCCGGTTGCCGTCGGTGTCCGCCTCGTCTTCCGGGGGGAGGGCCTTCTCGGCGATCACCGCGCGCAGCACGTCGTCGTCGCCCAGGCCCGCGTGGTTGGTGCGACCGTGGCCGACCAGGTGGACCGTGCCGTCCTTGGTGACGACGCCGTGGCACAGCGGGCCGGGGAGGTCCGGGCGGCCGTCCCGGCAGATCCGGACCGTGGCCTCGGTGCCGCGGGTCGCCGTGTGGTGGATCATCACGCCGTGGACCGGGCCCCAGGGGCCCTTGTGGTTCCGGTTGTGCTCCCTCCAGTCGCCGACCTCGACGACCGTCACGCCCTCGGCCCGCAACGCGTCGAGGAACGCCTCCGCGGACAGGGGTGGGGCCATGGCCGCCTCCTTCGCTTTCCAGGTCTTCTGCGTTTTCTACACAGGTCGATCTTTTCGGGTTAAATGCGCTCGAACACGTTCGGATCCCGTGTGAGCCGATCGGGACAAGTCGGCATATCACGGGGTGACGGTGACGGTGATGTGTCGGCATGCCCAGCGGTGCGATGATCTATTCCCGCTCTTTCGGGTAATGGTCCCGACACGCTGCGTGATGACAGGGTGGTCCCTGAGACCGATGCGCGGGCAGTTCGGCGCCCGCGCAGGTATGGGAGGGCATTTCCTTATGTCGGTAGGCGAAGAGGTCCGCACGGATCAGGGCAAGCCGCAGCAGTCTCTGGACACGGCGGCAGCGCGGAACCTGGCCACCACGACCAAGTCCGCGCCACAGATGCAGGAGATCAGCTCCCGCTGGCTGCTGCGGACACTGCCCTGGGTCGACGTCCAGGGCGGCACGTACCGGGTGAACCGGCGGCTCACCTACACGGTCGGCGACGGTCGTATCACCTTCCTGAAGACCGGCGACCGGGTCGAGGTCATCCCCGCGGAGCTGGGCGAGCTGCCCATCCTGCGGTCCTACGAGGACGAGGAGGTGCTGGCCGAGCTGGCCCAGCGCTGCCGGCAGCGCGACTTCGCCCCGGGCGAGGTCATCGCCTCCTTCGGCAACGGGGCCGACGAGGTCCACCTGCTGGCCCACGGCCGCGTCGAGAAGGTCGGCACCGGCCCCTACGGCGACGACGCGGTGCTCGGCGTCCTCGGCGACGGCGCCTACTTCGGCGAGCAGGGCCTGATCGACCCGGACGCCATCTGGGAGTACACCGCCCGCGCCGACACGGCCTGCACCGTACTGACCCTGTCCCGGCAGGACTTCGAGCAGGTCGTCGAGCGCGCCGACTCCCTGCGCGAGCACCTTCAGCAGCTGCGGGCGATCCCCGAGCAGCGCACCAACAAGTACGGCGAGAAGGAGGTCGCCCTCGCAGCAGGCCACAGCGGCGAGCCCGACATCCCGCACACCTTCGTCGACTACGAGGCGCGGCCGCGTGAGTACGAGCTGAGCATCGCCCAGACCGTGCTGCGCATCCACACCCGCGTCGCCGACCTCTACAACCAGCCGATGAACCAGACCGAGCACCAGCTGCGGCTCACCGTCGAGGCGTTGAAGGAGCGCCAGGAGCACGAGCTGATCAACAACCGGGAGTTCGGCCTGCTCAGCAACTGCCAGTACGACCAGCGGCTGCAGCCGCACGACGGCGTGCCCAGCCCCGACGACATGGACGAGCTGCTCAGCCGCCGGCGCGGCACCAAGCTCTTCCTCGCCCACCCGCGCGCGATCGCCGCCTTCGGGCGCGAGCTCAACAAGCGCGGACTGGTCCCGGAGACGGTCGAGATCGGCGGCAACCGCATCCCGACCTGGCGCGGGGTCCCGATCTACCCCTGCAACAAGATCCCGGTCACCGAGGCCCGGACCACCTCGATCATCGCCATGCGTACCGGTGAGGACAACCAGGGCGTCATCGGACTGAGGCAGTCCGGAATCCCCGACGAGATCGAGCCGAGCCTCTCGGTCCGCTTCATGGGCATCAACGAGCAGGCGATCATCAGTTACCTGGTCACGGCCTACTACTCGGCCGCCGTGCTGGTCCCGGACGCCCTCGGAGTGCTGGAGAACGTCGAGATCGGCCGCTGGAGGTGACGTTTCCGCACGTGGTGGCCGTGTCCCCGCCCTCCGGGGCGGGTACACCCTCGGGGTACGTGCCGAGCCGTGGCGAGGACGCCACCGTTCGCGCGCTCCACGAGGGGGAGGCCATGGCCGAGTTCGTGACGGAACGGCAGCAGCGCGCCACGCAGCCGCCGCCGGGGAGTCCGGAGTCGCTCGACGGGCCCGAGGCGGCGGTGATACTGGAGCGGGTCCGGGCGTCCGTCGACCCCGAACTACGCGCCGCCGTCGCGTCGTTGCCCGGCTCGATGCGGCGGATCGCGCGCTACCACTTCGGCTGGGAGAACGCGGACGGCACCCTCGCGGAGGGCAACGCGGGCAAGGCCATCAGGCCGGCGCTGGTCCTCGCCGCCGCCGACGCGCTCGGCGGACCGGCGGCCCGTGCGGCCGCCGTTCGGGCCGCGGCCGCCGTGGAACTGGTGCACAACTTCACCCTGCTGCACGACGACCTCATGGACCGGGACACCTCCCGCAGGCACCGGGCCACGGCCTGGACCGTGTTCGGGGAGGCGGACGCGATCCTCGCCGGGGACGCCCTCCAGGCGCTGGCCCTCCGGCTGCTCGCCGAGGACCCTCACCCGGCCTCCGCGGCGGCCGCCGTCCGGCTCGCGGACTGCGTCCTCGAACTGTGCGCGGGACAACACGCGGACACGGCCCTGGAGGACCGGCCGCCCGGCGAGGTCGGCCTCGACGAGGTGCTCGTCATGGCCGAGGCCAAGACCGGGGCGCTGCTGGGCTGCGCCTGCGCCCTGGGTGCGCTGTACGCGGGGGCCGGAGCGGCGGAGGTGGCGGCGCTCGACGGCTTCGGCCGGCAGGCCGGGCTGGCCTTCCAGCTGATCGACGACGTCATCGGGATATGGGGAGACCCTCGGCGCACCGGCAAGCCGGCCGGGGCGGACCTGGCGGCCCGCAAGAAGTCGCTGCCTGTCGTCGCGGCCCTCACCTCGGGCACGCCGGCCGCCGCCGGCCTCGCCGAGCTGTACGCCAGGCCGCATGAGCGGGACGACGCCGCCGAGACGGCGCGGATCGCACTGGCCGTGGAGCGGGCGGGCGGCCGGGACTGGGCGCAGTCCGAGGCGGCCGACCGGATGGCACGGGCGATGCAGGAGCTCGCCCGCGCCGTGCCCGGTCCGGAGGCGGCCGACGGCCTGCTCGCGCTCGCCGAGTTCGTGACCCGGCGCAGCAGGTGAAGACCCCGGAGCCCCCGGGACCGCGCGGCTCCTGACCCCGCACGGTACTCCGGGGGCTCCGGCCCGACGGGTCCCGCACATCCCCACGGTGTGCGGGGCTCGCCGAACGCGGCCGACGTGTTGCCTGGCGGGTGCCGGGTGCCGGGTGCCGGGTGCCGGGTGCCGGGGCAGGGCGGCGGCGGGCGCGGCTGCCGGGCCCGGCCTACGCTGGGGGCATGGACGGCCAGGATCAGGTCTGTCCGGTCTGCGGACAGCCCGTCGAGCGCGTGGTGGGGCGCCACAAGACGCTGGGCGCCTGGGTTCCGGTCTGGGGGCCCGGTCCCTGCCGGAACCCCGACTGCGCCGAGTACTCGGGGCCGCGGGACCCGCGGGGCCCGCGGGAGGCGGGACCGCCCCGCTCCCCGCCGCCCGAGTCGGCCGGGAGCCCGCCCACGCCGTAGCGTGACTCGCATGACGGCACTCCCGAACATCCTGCACATCACCGAACGCTCCCTGTGGGAGCAGGCCCGCGCGCGGGGCGGCTACGAGATGTCCACCCGCGGCCGCACCCTCCAGGAGGAGGGCTTCATCCACTGCTCCACCCGCGACCAACTCCCGCGCGTGGCGGCCTTCCTGTACGGCTCCTACGACGGCCCGGACGAGCTGGTGGTCCTGGTCGTGGACCCGGCCCGGATCGGCGCCCCGGTGAAGTGGGAGGCGCCGGAGCCGGGCGGCGAGGAGTTCCCGCACGTCTACGGGCCGATACCGGTCACGGCCGTGGTGGACGTGGAGCCCTGGGGTGTGCCCGGGACTCCCGGTTCCTAGTGCCCCGACAGGCCGGCCCGAACGGGCCGCGGGCAACCGCGCGACCGGCCACGACGGCACCGCGGTCGGCATCCGGCACCTCGCGGCATCCCTGACGGAGGGCTCAGCCCCGGCGCGGCAGGCCGCCGGTCTCCGGGTCGCGGCCGGTGAGGCAGTAGACGCCGCCCGCCGGGTCGCGCATCACCGTCCAGTGGCGGCCGTCGGCCACCCGCGCGGCGCCGAGGTCCTCGTGCCGGGCGCGGGTCGCCGGGATGTCCGCACAGGCCAGGTCGAGGTGGGCGGCGGCCGGCTGTTCGCCGTCCAGCCGCTGGAGCAGGATCCGCACGGGCAGGCCGGCCGGAGGCCTGAGCACCCGGAACTCCGGCAGCGCGCCGGTCAGCAGCTCCCAGCCGGTCAACTCCGCCCAGAACGCGGTCTCCGCCTCGTACGCGGAGGGCGGGATGTCGAGGCTGACCTGGTCGAGCCGGCTGCCCGCCACGACCGGCGGCCGTACCGACTCGCCGTGCCACGGCACGGCGCACCACGGCTGCCCGGCGGGTGAGCGCAGGACGGCCCACCCCTCGTGCTCGGCGACCGGCTCGGCGCCGAGTGCACGGGCCTGTTTCACCAGGCCGGGCACGTCCTCGACGCAGAGGTCCAGGTGGGCTCCGCCCGGCCCTGCCTCGACGCCCTGGAGCTTGACGCAGGCGTCGACGCCGGTGGCCGGCAGCAGCGTCACGAACTCGTCGTTCTCGCCGCGGGGCGCGGAGACGAAGGTGCCGGTGACGGCCGTCCAGAACGCCTGGGCGACGGCGAGGTGGGCGACGGGACGGTCGGCGAAGGCGTACGTCCAGCGGATGGTCATGCGGTGATCGTAAGCGTGCTACCCGGCCGGGCGGCGCTCGGTGAAACGCAGCAGGTTCCCCGCGGGGTCCCGGAACGCGCAGTCGCGGACGCCCCAGTGCTGGTCCGTCGGCTCCTGGATCACGTCACCGCCGTACTCCCGGACCCGCTCGTACAGCGCGTCGCAGTCGGTGGTGGAGAAGATCACCCCGCGCAGCATGCCCTTGGCGAGCAGTTCGGCCATGGCCTGCCGGTCGGCGGGGGAGGCGTCGGGGTTGGCGCCCGGCGGCTCCAGCACGATCTCCACGCCCGGCTGCTGCGGCGATCCGACGGTCACCCATCGCATCCCCTCGAACTCCACGTCGTTGTGGACCTCCAGGCCGAGGACGTCACGGTAGAAGGCCAGCGCCTTGTCGTGGTCGTCGACGGCGATGAAACACTGCGCGAGTTTTACGTCCATGGGGTCAGGCTAGGAGGAAACGCCCCGCCGCGCGTGCGGTCCCTCGCCTGCGGTCGCTCGCCCGCGGTCAGTACGGCCTGCGGCGGGGACGGGTGAAGGTGCGGGCCACGCAGGACGGGATCACCGTGCTCTCCTCGTGGTCCCGCGCCCGGTACGCGCTCGGCGTCTGACCGACCAGCTCGGTGAAGCGTGAACTGAAGGACCCCAGCGAGGTGCAGCCGACCGCCATGCACACCTCCGTCACCGTGAGGTCGCCGCGGCGCAGCAGCGCCTTGGCCCGCTCGACCCGCCGGGTCATCAGGTAGCTGTACGGCGTCTCCCGAAGGCCTTGCGGAAACTGCGCTGGAAGTGGCCGGGGGACATGAGGGCGGTCCGGGCCAGCTCGGCCATGTCGAGCGGCTCGGCGTACTCGCGGTCCATGCGGTCGCGCGCCCGGCGCAGCCGCCTCAGGTCCTCCAGGGGGGTCACCCACCCAGGATGGCATGCACACCGCACACTCGCCGGGGGTTTGTTTTTGGACGTCAGTTTTCCTCCAGTTCTCGCGTAATTGGCCCGCGCTTGTTTGCATAAAGGAATGGACCACATCACGTTCCTCGTGGCGGTCGTGATCGTCACTGCACTCGCGTTCGACTTCACCAACGGGTTTCACGACACGGCGAACGCGATGGCCACGTCCATCGCCACCGGCGCCCTCAAACCGAAGACCGCGGTTCTGATCAGTGGCGTTCTGAACCTGGTCGGAGCCTTCCTCTCCACGGAGGTGGCCAAGACCATCTCCGGCGGCATTGTGAACGACGCCAAGGTGACCCCTGCGATGATCTTCGCGGGCCTCGTGGGGGCGATCCTGTGGAATCTGATGACCTGGCTGGTGGGGCTGCCCTCCAGCTCCTCGCACGCCCTGTTCGGCGGGCTGATCGGAGCGGTGTGGGTCGGCGCCGGCTCCGGCGCGGTGAACTTCGACAAGGTTGTCGAGAAGATCATCATCCCGGCGTTCGCCTCGCCGGTGGTGGCCGGTGTCGCCGCGCTGATCGCCACGTACTGCGCCTACAAGCTGACCACCCGCGGCCGCGCCGACTCGGTGAGCAGGGGTTTCCGGCTCGGGCAGATCGGCTCGGCCTCGCTGGTCTCGCTCGCGCACGGCACCAACGACGCCCAGAAGACCATGGGCATCATCACCCTGACCCTGATCTCCGTCGGCGCGCTCCCGGGCGACGCCGGCCCGCCGGTCTGGGTGATCTTCACCGCCGGACTGGCCATCGCCCTCGGCACGTACATCGGCGGCTGGCGCATCATCCGTACCATGGGCAAGGGCCTCACCGAGATCCAGTCCCCGCAGGGTTTCGCGGCCGAGACCGCCTCCACGGCCGTCATCCTGACCTCCGCCCACATGGGCTTCGCGCTGTCCACCACGCAGGTCGCCTCCGGTTCCATCCTCGGCGCGGGCGTCGGCCGGCGGCTCGCGGAGGTCCGCTGGGGCGTGGCCGGCCGCATGGTGGCCGCCTGGGTGATCACGCTGCCCTGTGCCGCGCTGGTCGGCGGAATCTCCGCCTACGCGGTCAAGCACGGCGGCAACTTCGGCACCGTCGTGGTCGCGCTGGTCGGCGCCGCGCTCGCGGTGGGCATCGTCCTGCTGTCGCGCCGCAACCCGATCGACGCGAAGAACGTCAACGACGGCCACCAGGTCGCCGTCCGCAGCACGCCCCCGTCCCACGTCGGCACCGCCGCCTGAGTGAGGGAGTTCCCATGAACATCGACTGGACCGCGCTCGGGCAGGTCACCGCGGTGAGCATCGGCGTCACCTTCGCAGTGGTGGTCGTCTTCTCCCTCGGCGTCCTCGGGCTCGCCCGCTACGAGGGGGCCAAGGAGCAGGGCGGCACCAGCGCCGTCGGGGTCGCCCAGGCAGGGCTGTGCTTCCTCGCCTGCGTGGCGGTGGTGGCGTACAGCATCTACCTGATCGTGCCCCAGTTCCACTGACCCGCAGACGACCCGCCGAACCCGCTGAGGAGGACTGGATGACGACGCCGGACCTGCTGTCCGACCTGGCCGACCTGGCCCATCTGAAGGTCGACTACAGCGACCCCGACGACCCCGTGCTCATCCGCCCGGACGGATCCCCGATCGACACCTGGCGGGAGAACTACCCGTACGCGTCCCGCATGGAGCGCAAGGAGTACGAGTGGCACAAGCGGCTCCAGCAGATCGAACTGCTGAAGCTGCAGACCTGGGTCAAGGAGACGGGACGCCGGATCGTCATCGTCTTCGAGGGCCGGGACGCGGCCGGCAAGGGCGGCACCATCAAGCGCTTCACGGAGCACCTGAACCCCCGTGGGGCGCGGGTGGTGGCCCTGGAGAAGCCCACGGAGCGCGAGAGCGGTCAGTGGTACTTCCAGCGCTACGTCGAACACCTGCCGACCGCGGGTGAGATCGTGATGTTCGACCGCTCCTGGTACAACCGGGCCGGGGTCGAGCGGGTCATGGGGTTCTGCACCGACGACCAGTACCGGCGCTTCATGCGCCAGGCCCCGCTGTTCGAGCGGATGCTGGTGGACGACGGGGTGGACCTGGTGAAGTTCTGGTTCTCCGTCTCGCAGAGCGAGCAGCGGACCCGCTTCACCATCCGCCAGGTCGACCCGGTGCGGCAGTGGAAGCTGAGCCCGATGGACCTGGCCTCGCTGGACCGCTGGGACGACTACACCGCCGCGAAGGTCGCGATGTTCCGCGCGACGGACACCGTGTACGCGCCCTGGACCGTGGTGAAGAGCAACGACAAGAAACGGGCCCGGGTCGAGGCCATGCGCAGCGTGCTGGCCCGCTTCGACTACGCCGACAAGGACGAGGAGGTCGTCGGCAGCCCCGACCCGCGGATCGTGGGCGCGGCGGCCGGCCTGCTGGAGGCCGGCGAGGACGAGCAGGACGAGCAGGACGAGCAGGGCGGTGAGAGGGGCGAGAGGGGCGAGAGGGTCGAGGACTAGAGCCGTCGTCGACGTCACCTGACGAAGGGTCGGCCGGACATCCGGCCGGCCCTTCGCGCGGCCCGGACCCCGCCGGCGCAGACCGGCCGGGATTGCGCTCGGGAACGGGCGGAAGCGGGCGGGGGCTTCGGGCCCGGCGCGGGCATGGACACGGATCGCAGCGGTGATGAATGATCGGCCGCATGATCCGCGCCGCCACCGAGCACGACGTCCCCGAGATCCGCGCGATGATCCGCGAACTCGCCGCGTACGAACGGGCCGTGGAGCAGGCCCGGGCCACCGGGGAGCAACTCCGCGAGGCGTTGTTCGGCCCCCACCCCGCGGCCTACGCACTGGTCGCCGAGGAGGAGACCACCGGCGAACTCCTGGGGTACGCCTTGTGGTTCCCGCGCTTCTCGACCTGGACCGGAACCCGGGGCATGCACCTGGAGGACCTCTACGTGCGCCCGCACGCCCGCGGCGGCGGCCACGGCCGGGCGCTGCTCGCCGCTCTCGCGGCGCTCTGCCTGCGCAGCGGCTACGAGCGCTTCGAATGGTGGGTGCTCGCCTGGAACGAGCCGGCGATCGGCTTCTACCGGTCGCTCGGCGCGGAGTTCCTGGACGAGTGGCGCATCTGCCGCCTGACCGGCTCCCCGCTCAAGGAACTGGCCGCCGCCTCATAGGCGCGGCCGAGGGAAAACAAGACCGCACCCGGACCGCCACGGACGCCGTGCTCGGCGGCCTGCGGGCCGGGTGCGGACAGGGAGACGCTGCACGCTAGGAAAATGCAGGTCGGAGGGCGTGATCCAAGATCAGGCCTTCTTGGTCTCCCAGAAGATCTTGTCGATCTCGGCGATGAGCTCCAGGGCCTTCTCACCGGTCTTCGGGTCCGTGGACGCCTTGGCGGCGGACAGGGCCTTCAGGGTGTCGTTCACCAGCTGGTGCAGCTGCGGGTACTTCTCGAAGTGCGGGGGCTTGAAGTAGTCGCTCCAGAGCACCGAGACGTGGTGCTTGGCGAGCTCGGCGCGCTGTTCCTTGATGACGGTGGCGCGCGCCTGGAAGTGCGGGTCGTCGTTGGCGGCCATCTTCTCCTGGACGGCCTTCACCGACTCCGCCTCGATGCGGGCCTGGGCCGGGTCGTACACACCGCAGGGCAGGTCGCAGTGCGCGCTGACCTTGACCTTGGGGGCAAACAGGCGGGAAAGCATGGAGCATTCCTTCCTCGTGATCGTCTTCTCAGGTGGGACATTACTCCCTGGGAAGCGTGATTTCGCGAGTGCCCCCATGGGCTTAGGACAAAAGTCCAGGGTCAGACTGAGACTGGTGGAGGAACGGACCGGGGAGGTGCCGGGGATGCCGGAGCTGTCGCAGGAGACCGAGCGGGGGAGGGGCACCGCGCTCTTCGGGCTGGCCGAGGTGACCGGCCCGTCCATGGTGCCCACGCTGTACCAGGGCGATCAGCTCCTGGTGCGGTACGGCGTCCGGGTGCGGGCCGGTGACGTCGTCGTCCTGCGCCACCCCTTCCAGCAGGACCTGCTGGTCGTCAAGCGGGCCGTGGAGCCGCGCGAGGGCGGCTGGTGGGTGCGCGGGGACAACGCGTACGCGGGCGGGGACAGCACCGACTACGGCGCCGTGCCGGAGGAGCTCATCCTCGGCCGGGCCCTGTTCCGCTGGCGGCCGCGCAGGGCGGATCAGCGTTCGCCGCTGGCGCTGGTGCGCTGGGCGCTCTCCGCCGCGAGGCCGGTGCTGACCGATCGTCCGGGCAGGCCGGGGCGGTCCGCCTCCAGGCGTTTGCGGGCCCGGTAGGCGGCCACGTTGGCCCGGGTCGCGCAGCGGTCCGAGCAGTAGCGCCGGGAGCGGTTGGTCGAGGTGTCCAGGTAGGCGTTGCGGCACGGCGCCGCCTCGCACAGGCCGAGGCGGTCGACGCCGTACTCGGTGAGGTGGAAGGCCAGGCCCATCGCCGCGATCGCCGCGTAGCCGGCCGTGGCGTTGGACGGATGGTCGGCCAGGTGCATGTGCCACAGCGGGCGGCCGTCCTCGTCCCGGAAGTCGTGCCCGGAGATCTGCGGGCTGACCGGGAACTCCAGGAGGAGGGAGTTCAGCAGGTCCACCGCGAGGGTCTCCTCGCCCTTGTCGGCCGCCTCGAAGACCGCGCGCAGGCGGGCCCGGACCGAGCGGAACCGGGTGAGGTCGGCCTCGGTGGCGCGCCGGGCGGCCTGCTGGTTGCCGCCGAAGAGGTCGCGGACGGCCTCCACCGAGGTCAACGAGTCCTTGCCCCGGGCCGGTTCCTCGCTGTTGACGAGCCGGACGGCGTAATCCGAGTAATAGGCCAGTTCCACTTGTAGTCCTTACGCGGGCACTCTAGGGTCGGTCGTGCGGTCGGGTAACAGCCGGTCGTGCTTCCAGGGTATTACGGGACCTGTGCGGTGGAGGGTTGCCATGACGGACACGCCGACGACCGGGACGTCCACGACCGGGACGTCCACGACCACGACGTCCACGACCGGGACGGACTGGGCTGCCTGGCAGAAGAGCTGGGACCGGCAGCAGGAGTGGTACATGCCGGACCGCGAGGAGCGCTTCCGGATCATGCTCGACATGGTGGAGGCGCTGGTCGGCACGGCACCCCGAGTCCTCGACCTCGCCTGCGGCACCGGCACCGTCACGGCCCGGCTGCTGGCCCGCTTCCCGGACGCGGTGAGCACCGGCGTCGACCTCGACCCGGCCCTCCTCGCCATCGCCGAGGGCACCTTCGCGGGCGACGACCGGGTCACCTTCGTCACCGCCGACCTCAAGGACCGGGAGTGGACGGCCCGGCTGCCGTACGACTCGTACGACGCGGTCCTCACCGCGACGGCCCTGCACTGGCTGCACAGCGAACCTCTCGCGGCCCTCTACGGTCGGCTCGCGGAACTCCTACGCGTCGGCGGTGTCTTCATGAACGCCGACCACATGATCGACGACAGCACGCCCCGGATCAACGCGGCGGAACGGGCGCAGCGGCATCGCCGCATGGATCAGGCCAAGACGGCGGGGGCGCTGGACTGGGCCGAGTGGTGGCAGCTGGCGGCCCAGGACCCGGTGCTCGCCGGGCCCACCGCCCTGCGCTTCGAGATCTACGGGGAGCACGCGGAGGGCGACATGCCCTCGGCCGCCTGGCACGCGCGCGTGCTGCGCGAGAAGGGCTTCGCCGAGGCCAGGCCGGTGTGGTGCTCGCCCTCGGACACGCTGCTGCTGGCCCTCAGGTAGGCAGCCGGAAGGGGCGGTACGAGCGACCTCGTACCGCCCCTTCCGTGTCGTACCGCTACAGCACCTTCGACAGGAACGACTTCGTCCGGTCGTGCTGGGGGTTGGTCAGGACGTCGCGCGGGTGGCCGGACTCGACCACCACGCCGTCGTCCATGAAGACCAGGCTGTCGCCGACCTCGCGGGCGAAGCCCATCTCGTGGGTGACGACGATCATCGTCATGCCGTCCGCGGCCAGGTCCCGCATCACGTCCAGGACCTCGCCGACCAGCTCCGGGTCGAGCGCGGAGGTCGGCTCGTCGAAGAGCATCAGCTTCGGCTGCATGGCCAGCGCGCGGGCGATCGCGACGCGCTGCTGCTGGCCGCCGGAGAGCTGCGCCGGGTAGTGGCCGGTGCGGTCGCCGAGGCCGACCCGGTCGAGCAGCCGCTCGGCCCGCTCCCGGGCCACCGCCTTGGACTCGCGCTTGACCTGGACCGGCGCCTCCATGACGTTCTCCAGGGCCGTCATGTGCGGGAAGAGGTTGAAGCGCTGGAACACCATGCCGATGTCCCGCCGCTGCGCCGCGACCTCCTTCTCCTTCAGCTCGTAGAGCTTGTCGCCCTGCTGGCGGTAGCCGACCAGGCTGCCGTCCACGTACAGCCGGCCGGCGCTGATCTTCTCCAGATGGTTGATGCACCGCAGGAACGTGCTCTTGCCGGAACCGGACGGGCCGATCAGGCAGAACACCTCGCGCGGCAGCACCTCCAGGTCGATGCCCTTGAGGATGTGCGCGAGACCGAACGACTTGTGCACCCCCTCGGCCTTGACCATCGGGGCGCCGCTGCTCGGCGGGGTGATGTCCTTGGCGAGAGAGCTCATCGGGCCACCTCCGGGCGACGGAACGAACCCCACTGGGACAGATTCTTCCGCAGCCGCTGCAGCGGGGTGGGCGGGAGGTTGCGCGAGGAGCCGCGGGCGTACCGGCGCTCGATGTAGTACTGGACGATGCTGAAGATCGTGGTCAGGAACAGGTACCAGATGCAGGCGACGAAGTACATCTCGACGACCGCCAGCGAGGTGCTGGAGATGTCCGTGGCCTTCTTGATCAGCTCGGGCAGCTGGACCGCGTAGGCCAGCGACGAGGTCTTCAGCATGTTGATGAACTCGTTGCCGGTCGGCGGGATGATGACCCGCATCGCCTGCGGGAGGATCACCCGGCGCAGCGTCTGGCCCTGGGTCATGCCCAGCGCGTGCGAGGCCTCGGTCTGCCCCTCGTCGACCGACTGGATGCCGGCGCGGACGATCTCCGACATGTACGCGGCCTCGTTCAGGCCGAGTCCCAGCAGGGCCGTGAGGACCGGGGTCATCACCTGGTTCATCTCGTCCTTGTAGAACCCCAGGTTGAGGATCGGGAAGACGAGCGCGATGTTGTACCAGAGCAGCAGCTGGACCAGGACCGGGGTGCCGCGGAAGAACCAGATGTAGAACCAGGACACCGTGCTGGTGACCGGGTTCGACGACAGTCGCATCACCGCGAGGATCACGCCGAGCGCGACGCCGAGCACCATGGCCAGCACCGAGATGTAGAGCGTGGTCCAGGCGCCGGAGACGATGCCCTGGTCGAAGAGGTAGTCGGGGATGACGCTGTAGTTGATCTTCGCGTTGGAGAAGGCGATTCCGATCAGCACCAGGAGTGCGATGACCACGACGCCGGACACCCAGCGCCCGTAGTGGCGCACCGGGATGGCCTTGATCTGCTCCGGCGGCACGGACGGCGCCGGAGTCTTGTCGACCGTGTCAGTCACAGTGACGGCCCTTCAGTCGTGCCCGGGTGCTCAGGAGCCGCCGTTGATCTTCGCCTCGGTCACCGCGCCCTGCGTGACGTTCCACTTCTCCAGGATCTTCTGGTAGTCGCCGCTCTTGATGATGGCGGCCACGGCGGCCTGCAGCGCGTCGCGCAGCTGGGTGTTGTTCTTGCTGACCGCGATGCCGTACGGGCCGGCCTCGATCTGCTCGCCGACGACCTCGAAGTCCTTGCCGCCGCCGGAGGTCTTGGCGTTGTAGGCGGCCACCGGGAAGTCGTTCAGGTCGGCGACGGAGGCGCCCTGCTTCAGCCGGAGCAGCGCCTCGGGGTCGGTGTCGAAGGTCTGGAGGTCGATGGCCTTGTTGCCGTCCTTCGTACACTTCGTGCTCTGCGCCTTGGCGATGCCCTCGGACGTGGTGCCCTTCTGCAGGGCCACGACCTTGCCGCACAGGTCGTCCAGGGACTTGATGCCCTTCGGGTTGCCCTTCTGGACCAGGATCGAGGTGCCGGCGGTGAAGTAGTCGACGAAGTCGACGCCGCTGCCGACCTTCTTGCCGGTGTCGGAGTCGATGCCGTTCTGGCGGTCCTTCGTGTCGTTCATCGCCGACATGATCACGTTGAAGCGGTTGGCCTGCAGGCCCACGATCAGGTTGTCGAACTTGCCGTTCTGGAACTCGAACTTCACGCCCAGCTGCTTGCCGAGCGCGTCCGCGATGTCGGGGTCGACGCCGACGGCCTTGCCGTTCTCCATGTACTCGACCGGCGGGTAGGCGATGTCGGAGCCCACCTTGATCACGCCGGCCTTGCGGACGTCGGCGGGCAGCTTGCTCGCCAGCGGAGCCGAGGACGTCGACGAGGAGCCGCTGTCGCCGCCCTTGTCCGTGTGGTCCCCGCAGCCGGTCAGGATCAGGGCGCCTGCGACCGCGATCGCACCGAACGCTGCGGTCTTGTTGCGCGCGACGGTGGTACGACGGGTGGAGCCTGCGGTCATGGTGAGTTCCTCCGGCGGTGGGTAGGACAAGCCGATATACCGATGTGTCTGATATGTCGATATGCCGATGGGTCGACGGAAACACACACCTTCGGGTGTCGCGACCTCGCGGGTTTACGGCATCCTGCCATTGGGATTGCTCCAAGCAGACGTGTCACCATGTCAAAATCGGATAACGGGTGACCCCCGAGACGCGTCAGGCCGGTCCTTCCTCGACCCGCCATCCCGCACATCTGCGGGAATCCGACCTTCTGGCCGGAGAATCTTCGGTTCACCGCCGGTTCATCCCGGGCCTCACCCGGTGATCGTCCGCCGGTCACTCGGCCGCTCATCTGTCGACTACCTACGACATCCGTGATGTGACCTTGCGCCTATTCGACTCGTCGGGAGCGCCGTCCGTCCGGTAAGAAGGTTCTTTACACCCCTCATCCGGGGCTCAGGGCGCGTGTGCGGCGCGCCCGTCGCGCAGGTGCTCGTACGTGCCACTCGTACGTATCAGTGATCGGGCCCTGCGCGGTGCCCGCCCGCTCCCTCACCGGGAGCGGCCGACCCTCAAACCATGCATACCTAAGGGGTAAGACAAGTGGCAGCGGAGATCGTCAATCCTCGCAGCGACAGCGCGTCGGGCACTACGGACCAGGACGGCGGGGCCGAGCCCCTCGATTCCTTCGATCCGGCGTTCGCGCTGCACCGCGGCGGCAAGATGGCCGTGCAGGCCACCGTGCCGCTCCGTGACAAGGACGACCTTTCCCTCGCGTACACGCCCGGAGTCGCGCGCGTGTGCACCGCGATCGCGGAACAGCCCGAGCTGGTCAACGACTACACATGGAAGTCGTCCGTCGTGGCCGTCGTCACCGACGGCACGGCCGTGCTCGGCCTCGGGGACATCGGTCCCGAGGCCTCCCTCCCCGTGATGGAGGGCAAGGCCATCCTCTTCAAGCAGTTCGGCGGCGTGGACGCGGTCCCCATCGCCCTCGCCTGCACCGACGTCGACGAGATCGTGGAGACCGTCGTCCGGCTCGCCCCGTCCTTCGGCGGGATCAACCTGGAGGACATCTCGGCGCCGCGGTGCTTCGAGATCGAGCGCAGGCTCCAGGAGCGGGTCGACATCCCGGTCTTCCACGACGACCAGCACGGCACGGCCGTCGTGACGCTGGCGGCCCTGCGGAACGCCGCGCGGCTCAGCCGGCGGGAGATCGGGCAGCTGCGGGCGGTCATCTCGGGCGCCGGCGCGGCCGGGGTCGCCATCGCGAAGATGCTGGTCGAGGCCGGCATCGGGGACGTCGCCCTCGCCGACCGCAAGGGCATCATCTCGGCCGACCGCGACGACCTCACCGCGGTCAAGCGCGAGGTCGCCGGGTTCACCAACAAGGCCGGGATCAAGGGCACCCTGGAGGACGCGCTGGCCGGCGCCGACGTCTTCATCGGTGTCTCCGGCGGTACGGTCGCGGAGGAGGCCGTTGCCTCGATGGCCGAGGGGGCCTTTGTCTTCGCGATGGCCAACCCGAACCCCGAGGTGCACCCGGACGTCGCCCACAAGCACGCGGCGGTCGTGGCGACCGGGCGGTCGGACTTCCCGAACCAGATCAACAACGTGCTGGCGTTCCCGGGGATCTTCGCGGGCGCGCTCCAGGTGCGGGCCTCCCGGATCACCGAGGGGATGAAGATCGCGGCGGCGGAGGCGCTGGCGGCGGTCGTCGGCGACGACCTCGCCGCCGACTATGTCATTCCGTCCCCGTTCGACGAGCGGGTTGCGCCTGCGGTGACCGCGGCGGTGGCTGCTGCCGCGCGGGCCGAAGGGGTTGCCCGGCGGTGACCTCCAGTGGCCTCGCTCTTCTTGGGCGGGGCCATTTCGTTTCCCAACCGCCCACCCACCCGTTCGGTCGGCTGCGGAGCGGCCGTCGTGCGGGGGCTGCCGCCCCGGGCCCCCGCGGAGGGGGGCCGGTGGGCGGGTCGTCTTCGGGTGGCGGCCGGTGGGGCTTCTCGCGCCGTTCCCCGCGCCCCTTGCGGGGCGCGTCTGTGCGGGGCCTCTGTGCGGGGCGCTCTGCGCAAGAGGGGATGTGTCACAGGGCTCTCCGGTTTCGCCCTCGGGCCGGGGAACCTATCGTCGGCCCTATGTTCGCCGTCTACGCCGCCCGAATCGACCGCGACCAGCCGCTCTCCGGACTCGAGTTGGGGGAGCGCCCTGCCCCCTCGGCCCGGCCCGGCTGGAGTACCGTCGATGTGCGGGCCGCCTCCCTCAACCATCATGACCTCTGGTCACTGCGCGGCGTCGGTCTCCCCGAGGACCGGCTGCCGATGATCCTCGGCTGTGACGCCGCCGGTGTCGACGAGGACGGCAACGAGGTCGTCCTGCACTCCGTGATCGGGCAGAGCGGCCACGGAGTGGGGCCGCACGAGCCCCGGTCCATCCTCACCGAGCGCTACCAGGGCACCTTCGCCGAGCAGGTCGCCGTGCCCACCTGGAACATCCTGCCCAAGCCCAGGGAGCTCTCGTTCGCCGAGGCCGCCTGTCTGCCCACCGCCTGGCTGACGGCCTACCGGATGCTCTTCACCAACGCCGGCGTGCGCCCCGGCGACTCGGTCCTCGTGCAGGGCGCGGGCGGCGGTGTCGCCACGGCCGCGATCGTGCTCGGCAAGGCCGCCGGACTGCGGGTCTTCGCCACCAGCCGCGACGAGGCGAAACGGAAGCGGGCCCTGGAACTGGGCGCCGTCGAGGCCGTGGAGCCCGGGGCCCGGCTGCCGCAGCGCGTGGACGCCGTCATCGAGACCGTCGGCGCCGCCACCTGGTCCCACTCGGTGAAGTCGCTGCGGCCCGGCGGCACCGTCGTCATCTCCGGTGCCACCAGCGGTGACCGCCCCTCGCACGCCGAGCTGACCCGGATCTTCTTCCTGGAGCTGAAGGTCGTGGGCTCCACCATGGGCACCAAGGACGAGTTGGAGGACCTGCTCGCCTTCTGCGCCGCCACCGGCGTACGCCCCGTCATCGACGAACTGCTCCCGCTCGACCGGGCCCGCGAGGGCTTCGAACGGCTGCAGTCCGGCGACCAGTTCGGGAAGATCGTGCTGACCTGTTCCTGAGCGGACGGCCGGGTGGGGCGGGGTCCGCACCCGAACGGCTGTTCCTCAGGGTTTGGGGGCGCGCAGCAGCGCTCCGATGCGGGCCGCTGCCGTCGACAGGTGGTGGCGGGCCTCGCGGAGCTGTTCCGCGGTCACTCCGTGGTCACGGGCCGCGTCGCGGAGGTCGTCGCGGAAACGGTCCAGGAGCCGGTCCAGGTCGCGGGCCGGGTCTCCGGTGTCGGTCTCCGCGCCGTGCGCCCACTCGGGGACGTACTGCGCCGGGAAGTCCTCCGGGGTCTGCCCGTACTCCGGTGCCGGTGACGGCTTGTGCAGGTCGGGGCCGGTCCGGGAAGCGGGCTCGGTGCGGGCGCCCGAGCCGAAGTCCAGGCCGAACCCCTTGCCGTAGTCCTTGCCGAACTCGCCGAACTCCTTGGCGAGTTCGGCAAGGCCCTCGCGGACTCCCGTCGGCCAGTCGCCGCGCGAGAAGTGGTCCTGGACGTGCTCCTGCACCCGGCGGGCGATGCGCTGCATCTCCTCCTGGGCCTGGGCCCGCGCCCGAGCCTGGGCCTCCTGGGCCTGCCGACGGGCCCGCTGGGCCTCGTCACGCGCCCGGCGGCTATCGTCCTTGGCGCGGCGGGCCTGCTCCTTCCACTCCTGCTTGGCCCGGCGCAGCTCCTCCTTGGCGGCCCGCCACGACTCCCTGTCGCCGGGGTCGCCGTACTCGCCGGTTCCCATGCCGGCGCCGTGCCGGGCCTCGGAGGCGGCCGCGCGCACCTCGCGGCGCAGGTCCCCGGCCGCACCGCGCACGTCGGCCCTTATCTCGGCGGCCAGTTCGGCGACCGACTCGCGGATCTCCAGCTCCAGGTCGGCCAGTTCGCCGCTGCGGTCGGCGAGTTCGGCCCGGCCGGCGTCCGTGATGGCGTAGACCTTGCGGCCGCCCTCGGTGGTGTGGGTGACCAGGCCCTCGGCCTCCAGTTTGGCGAGGCGGGGGTAGACGGTGCCCGCCGACGGGGCGTAGAGCCCCTGGAAGCGCTCTTCCAGCAGGCGGATCACCTCGTAGCCGTGGCGCGGGGCCTCGTCCAGCAGCTTGAGGAGGTAGAGGCGCAGGCGGCCGTGGGCGAAGACGGGAGGCATCTCAGAGCACCTTCTTGTCGGTCGTACCGCCGGTCGTGTCACCGGTCGCGGCGCCGGTTGCGCCGTCGGCCGTGCCGTCGGCCGGAGTGGGTGGTTCCGCCGCCCAGGCCGTCCGCTCGTCGTCGTCCTCCGTGGGCGGGCGGCGCAGCAGGGCGATGGAGCCGGAGACCGTGGCGGCGCGGAGCTTGCCGGTGCCCGCGCCGAGGCGGCCGGTGATCTTGTGGGCGCCCCACTGGCCGTGCACCCGCAGCCCGTCGAAGGCGTTGGAGATCGTGCCGCTCGCGGTGTTGGCCTCGACCTCGGCGTCGGCCGGGTGCGGCAGGCGGATGGCGATCTCGCCGGAGACGCTGGTCAGCCGGACGTCGGTCGGGCCGTCCGGATCCAGGTCGATGATCATGGAGCCGCTGACCGAGTCGGCGCGCACGGCGGGGCCCGAGCCCTCGACGACCGTCAGGTCGCCGGAGACGGAGTTGAACCGCAGATTGCCGGTGACGGCCTGGGCCTCCAGGTTTCCCGACACCGTGTCCGCGCGGACCTCGCCGGAGAGGCCGACCAGGGTGGTGTCGCCGGTGACCCCCTTGACCACCGAGGTGCCGCTGATCCCGGAGACGACGGCCGCCGCGCCGACCACACCCACCTCCACACGGGTGTCCGCCGGGACGGCGAGCGAGACCACCGCGCTGCGCCGCCAGCCCTTGCGGTCGAGCCACTTGAGGAAGCCCTTCCAGGGCAGGTCCTCGTAGGCCACCGTGAGGGTGCCGCCCTCGTGCGTGACGATCAGGGGCGGCCCCTCGATCTCCGAGACCTCCAGACGGGTGGAACCCTCGTCGGTGCCCACGACGTTCACTGTTCCGTTGACCACGCGGACGTGCAGGTCGCTGACGGGGGTGTCGAAGTCGAGCTTGCTGGGCTCGGCGACGGACCACTCGGACTTGGACATGGTGCGGACCTCCTCGGGCCGGACGCGACGGCTGGTCACGACGCTGGTCTCGACGACTGGACGCGAGCGCGACCAGGCACTGCTCGCGCCATATCGCGTCTTCCGTAAAACACGATATATCGTGGGTGATGGAAGTCAAGGCACCCGTGGGGGTGATGGATGGGGATGAGGGTTGACGTCGGGCGGGTCCGCGAAAGGCGCATATAGGGCGTCAAGCGGATGAATTGCTTACCGTGTGTCCATGTCGACCGATGGATACAGGGCCGTCACCCGGCCCCTGAGCAGCGACGCGGCCATGCCGAGGGCCCACCGGCTGGCTCTGGCCGAGGTGGCGGTGGGGGTGCCGGCCGCCGCGTGGGGGGTGCGGCGGCGCAGCGTGGGATGGGCCGCGGTGGGGGCGGTGCTCCTGGCGCACGGGGTGCTGGAGCTGTCGTACGAGACCGTGCTGCCCCGGGACTGACGAGAGTCCCGCTGTTACTCCTCTTCGTCGTCGTCCAGCCGGGCCAGCCAGGTCGCCAGGCGCTCCACCGGGACCTCGAAGTCGGGGTTCAGGTCGACGAACGTGCGGAGCTGCTCGGCGAGCCACTCGAAGGTGACCTCTTCCTCGCCGCGCCGCTTCTCCAGTTCCTCGATGCCCCGGTCGGTGAAATACATGGGTCGCTCTCCTGCTGCCTGCCTGTGTGGGTGCCCGGTGGTGGGCGCCTACCAGCCTAGGCGGACGGCGAAGGTGTGACGCCGGTGAAGGGTAGGGCTCGCCCCGCGGGGGAAGGACTCCTTCTCGACGAGGGGAGCCTGGGGTGGACGCACGGGAGCAGTCCTTGCCGGAGACCGAGCCGGCCGGGGCGGGGGAGCCGCTGCCGGACCTGCTGGAGCTGGACCTGGCGGAGCTGAAGCGGATGGACCATCCCGTGCTGCGTGAGGTGCTCGCGGAGCTGCGGGAGCGGGCGGTACGGCCGACGGAGATGCTGTGGGGGTTCAACAACGCCTTCTAGGGGGGACCGACGTGTCCGAAGAGGCTGCGAGGGGCCCCCGGGCGGGGAGGGGGCGGGGCGACACCACCGGGCCCGCGCCGTTCCGGCAGTTCATCGTCAAGGTGCACGGTCGCTGCAACCTGGCCTGTCACTACTGCTACCTGTACGAGGGCCCCGACCGCACCTGGCGCGCCCGCCCGGCGGCGGCCCCGGCCGCGGTGCTCGACCGCACGGCGGTCCGGATCGCCGAGCACGCGCGCGACCACGCCCTGACGGCGGTCTCGCTCGTCCTGCACGGCGGCGAGCCCCTGCTGGCGGGTGTCGGCACGCTGACCCGTTTCACCGGCCTCGTACGCGACCGCGTGCCCGCCGGATGCACCGTCCATGCCACCGTGCAGACCAACGCCACCCTCCTCACCGAGCACCGGATGGCCGCCCTGGCCCGGCACGGCATACGGGTCGGCATCAGCCTGGACGGCGGGCTGGCCGCGCACAACGCCCGCCGCGTCGACCACGCGGGACGCCCCTCCTGGCCCGCCGCCGCGCGCGGAGCACGGCTCGCCGCCGACCGCTTCCCGGACGCCTACGCCGGCGTCCTCACCGTCGTCGACCCCGCCCTGGATCCGGTGGAGACGTACGAGTCCCTGCTCGGCCTGCACCCGCCGGCCCTCGACCTGCTGCTGCCGCACGGCAACTGGTCCGCGCCGCCGCCGTGCCTGGAGGCCACCCGGTACGGCGACTGGCTCTGCTCGGTCTTCGACCGCTGGTGGCGGTCGAGCCACCGGGAAGTGCGGGTACGGCTGTTCGAGGAGTGCATCGCGCTGCTGCTGGGTCTGCCGGCCGCCACCGAGTCGCTCGGGCTCGCCCCGTTCGACGCGGTCGTCGTGGAGACGGACGGATCCATCGAGCAGGTCGACTCGCTGAAGTCCGCGTACGAGGGCGCCGCCGCAACCGGCCTGGACGTGTTCCGGCACGGCTTCGACGACGCCTTGCGGCACCCCGGGGTGGCGGCCCGGCAGGCCGGTGCGGCGGCGCTCTCGGCGCAGTGCCGGGCGTGCGCGGTGCTCGACGTCTGCGGCGGCGGCCACTACGCGCACCGCTACCGGGCCGGGCACGGCTTCGCGAACCCCTCCGTGTACTGCGCCGACCTGCAGCGCTTCATCCGGCACGTGCGCGATCGGCTCGCCGGGGCCAGGACGGCGACCCTCGTGACCGCCCGCACCGTCGCCGTGTCCGAGGCCCAGGCCGAGGCCGAGGCCGTGTCCGAGGCCGAGGCCGTGTCCGAGGCCGAGGCCGTGGACACGGACAGAGACGCGAACGGGGACGTCGACACGGGCCCAGGAAGGGGCTCGGACAGGGACGCCGGCACGGGGTGGGGCAAGGCCGCGGGCGCGGGCTCTGGCAGAGGCTCGGGCAGGGACGCGGCCCCTGGCCCCCGCACCTACGCGGGCACCGGCCCCCGCACGTGCGCGGCGGGCACCGGCCCAGGCAAGGACGCGGACACGGGCGCAGGCAGGGCCCCCGGGCCAGGCCCAGGCAAGGACGCGGGCGCGGGCCCAGGCAGGGCCCCCGGGCCAGGCCCAGGCAAGGACGCGGGCGCGGGCCCAGGCAGGGCCCCCGAGCCAGGCCCAGGCAAGGCCGCGGACACGGGCCCGGGCAGGGTCCCCGGGTCAGGCGCAGGTCCAGGCGCGGGCGGGGGCCGGTGGCCGGGCACGGGGGAGGTAGGGGGCGCCCTTCCCCTGCCGTCTTCCGTGCTCTCGGACCGGTCGCTGGCCGCGCTGGGCCGTACCGAAGGTGATCCGGACACCCTGGGCCTGCTGGCGCGCGACCAGGACACCCGGCGGCTGCTCGTGCTGCGCGCCCTGCTCGACGCGGTCGAGGACGCCGCGGTGCTGCCGGCCGGTGCGCGCGGCCGACTGCGGGAGGACTGGCACCTGCTGGAGGAGGCCGACCGGGCGGCCCCGGCAGGGGACCCCGACACCCCCGCGCCGCCCTACGCGACGACCCCCGCCCGGGCCCGGCTCCTGCACCCCCTCGTCGGCCCCTGGGCCCGCCAGTGCCTGCGCGGACTGCGCCCGGAAGCCGGACCGCCCACCGAGCGGCGCCTGCGCGAACTCGGCCGCGACCTCGCCCACCTCGGCGCGCTGGCCGCCGCGGCCGCCGCCCGTGCCGGCCTCTCCTTCGCGGTACGGCTGACCGCCTGGGACGGCGTGCTCACCCTGCCTTCGCTCGGGGCGCTGCACACCGCCGAGCCGGGGGCCGCCACCGTCGACGTCGTCTGCGCGGACGGCCGGTTGACGCTGCGTCAGAAGCACGCGGTGGACGTCACGGTCCAGGTGGCGGACGGTGTCGGCGCCTGGTCTCCGGCGCCCGCCTGGACGCCCGCCCGCGCCCTGCCCGGTCTGCTGCCCGAAGGCCCGCCGCTACCGCTGGACGACCAGGATCCGTACCGCGTCGCGCACGCCGCCCCCCGGCACCCCGGACTGAGCGGCCCGGCCGTCCTCGACGGGGCGGCCCACGAGCAGTGGTCGAGGACCTGGTCCAAAACCGCCGACGCGCTGCGCCTGGGCGGCGAGCAGCGGGTGGCCGAAGCCGTCGCGCTGCTGCGCTGCCTGGTGCCGCTCGCCCAGCCGCCGGGTCCTGGCCCCGACGACGCCCGGGAGACCGGCAGTTGCAGCGGGACAAGGCGTGAGGCCTTCGGCGCGCTGCTCAGCAGCAGGCCACCGACGCCGGTCACGTTCGCCGCGACCCTCGTGCACGAGCTCCAGCACACCAAACTCTCCGCGCTCGGCGACATGCTGGTGCTGCACCGTGCCGGGCCGCGGAAACGCTACTTCGCGCCCTGGCGCCCGGACCCGCGGCCGTACGACGGCCTGGTGCAGGGCGTGTACTCGCACCTGGCGCTGGCCGACTTCTTCCAGCGGTGCGCGCTGCGGGCCGAGCGCCCGGCGCACCGTGCGGCGGCCTGGGCGCGGCACGCGCGCTACCGCGCCCAGGTGGCGGCGGCGCTGCCCGCGCTGGTGGGATCCCCGGACCTGACCGAGCGGGGGCGCCGGTTCGTGGACCACCTCGTGGCCACGCACGAGCGGATGGCCGAGCACCCCGCGCCCAGGGAACACGTGGTGCGGGCCGAGGCGCAGGTGACCGCGGTGCGCGACCTGTGGACGCGGCGGCACGGTGCCGCGCTGGGGCGCCCGCACCACTGACGAAGCGCCGCCCGGCGGTCGTCACCACAGGTCCGGAACCCGGGCACAGGGCGAGCGACGCGGGAGCCGAGGCTGCGGGAGCCGAGGCCGTGGGAGCCGAGGCCGCGGGAGCGGACGCCGAAAGGCCCGGCCCCCGTGCCGGGGACCGGGCCCTTCAACCGTGCCGGTCGAGGCTCAGGCCTCGAACACCTCGCGCACCAGCTGCTCCTGCTCGGCCTGGTGGCGCTTGGCCGAACCCACCGCCGGGGACGAGGAGTGCGGGCGGGAGATGCGGCGCAGGCGCTCGCCGGCCGGGATGTCCGCGCCGACCGCCAGGTCCAGGTGGTCGATCAGGTTGAGCGCGATGAACGGCCAGGCACCCTGGTTCGCCGGCTCCTCCTGGGCCCAGAGGTACTTCGCGGCGTTCGGGTACTTGTTGACCTCGGCCTGGAGCTCCGCACCCGGCAGCGGGTACAGGCGCTCCAGACGGATGATCGCCGTGTCCGTGACGCCGCGCTTCTGCCGCTCGGCCTCCAGGTCGTAGTAGACCTTGCCGGTGCAGAAGACGACCTTGCGGACCGCGTTCGGGTCCACCGAGGAGTCGCCGATGACCGGGCGGAACTGCCCGCTCGTGAACTCCTCCGCCTTCGAGGCCGCCGCCTTGAGGCGCAGCATCGACTTCGGCGTGAAGACGACCAGCGGCTTGTGGTGCGGGTTGTGCACCTGCCACCGCAGGAGGTGGAAGTAGTTCGACGGGAGGGTCGGCATCGCGACCGTCATGTTGTTCTGCGCGCACAGCTGCAGGAAGCGCTCGATGCGGGCCGAGGAGTGGTCCGGGCCCTGGCCCTCGTAGCCGTGCGGGAGGAGCAGGGTGACGCCGGAGGTCTGGCCCCACTTCTGCTCGGCCGCCGAGATGTACTCGTCGATGACCGACTGGGCGCCGTTGGTGAAGTCACCGAACTGCGCCTCCCACATCACCAGCGCGTCCGGACGGGCCAGCGAGTAGCCGTACTCGAAGCCCATCACCGCGTATTCGGAGAGCAGCGAGTTGTAGACGTTGTAGCGGGCCTGGTCCTCGGACAGGTACAGGAGCGGGGTGTAGTCCGCGCCCGTCTCCCGGTCGATCAGGACCGCGTGGCGCTGGCCGAAGGTGCCGCGCTGGGAGTCCTGGCCGGACAGCCGCACCGGGGTGCCCTCCATCAGCAGCGAGCCGATGGCCAGGGTCTCGCCCATGCCCCAGTCGATCGTGCCGTCCTCGATCATCGCCGCCCGGCGCTGCAGCTGCGGCAGCAGACGCGGGTGGACGGTGAAGTAGTCCGGGATGTTGACCTGGGACTCGGCGATGCGCTTGACGACCTCCGTGGAGATCGCGGTCGGCACGGCGACCGGGAAGCCGTCCTGCGGCTCCTGGGAGGGCGCGGCGGCCGGCTGCGCGGTGGCCTCGCGGACCTCCGTGAAGACCTTCTCCAGCTGGCCCTGGTAGTCCTGCAGGGCCTGCTCGGCCTCTTCGAGGGTGATGTCGCCGCGACCGATCAGGGACTCGGTGTAGAGCTTGCGCACCGAGCGCTTCTTGTCGATCAGGTCGTACATCAGCGGCTGGGTGAAGGCCGGGTTGTCCGACTCGTTGTGACCGCGGCGGCGGTAGCAGATGAGGTCGATCACCACGTCCTTGTTGAACGCCTGGCGGAACTCGAAGGCCAGCCGTGCGACGCGCACGACCGCCTCCGGGTCGTCGCCGTTCACGTGGAAGATCGGGGCCTCGATCATGCGGGCCACGTCGGTGGCGTACATGGAGGAGCGCGAGGACTCGGGGGCCGCGGTGAAGCCGACCTGGTTGTTGATGACGATGTGGACCGTGCCGCCGGTGCGGTAGCCGCGCAGCTGCGACATGTTCAGGGTCTCGGCCACCACGCCCTGGCCCGCGAAGGCCGCGTCGCCGTGCAGGGCGACCGGCAGGACCGTGAAGTCCGTGCCGCCCTTGTTGATGATGTCCTGCTTGGCGCGGGCGATGCCCTCGATGACCGGGTCGACCGTCTCCAGGTGGGACGGGTTGGCGGCCAGCGAGACCTTGATCTGCTCGCCGTCCAGGCCGGTGAAGGTGCCCTCGGCGCCCAGGTGGTACTTCACGTCGCCGGAGCCGTGCATCGACTTCGGGTCGAGGTTGCCCTCGAACTCGCGGAAGATCTGCGCGTACGACTTGCCGACGATGTTCGCGAGGACGTTCAGGCGGCCGCGGTGGGCCATGCCGATGACGACCTCGTCGAGGCGGGACTCCGCCGCCGAGTCGAGCACCGCGTCGAGCAGCGGGATGACGGACTCGCCGCCCTCCAGGGAGAACCGCTTCTGGCCGACGTACTTCGTCTGCAGGAAGGTCTCGAAGGCCTCCGCCGCGTTCAGGCGGCGCAGGATCCGCAGCTGCTCCTCGCGCTCCATCTTGGAGTGCGGGCGCTCCACGCGGTCCTGGATCCACTTGCGCTGCTTGGGGTCCTGGATGTGCATGAACTCGATGCCGGTGGTGCGGCAGTACGAGTCGCGCAGCACGCCGAGGATGTCGCGCAGCTTCATCATCGACTTGCCGGCGAAGCCGCCGACCGCGAAGTCGCGCTCCAGGTCCCACAGGGTGAGGCCGTGCTCGGTGATGTCCAGGTCGGGGTGCTTGCGCTGCTTGTACTCCAGCGGGTCGGTGTCGGCCATGACGTGGCCGCGGACCCGGTAGGAGTGGATCAGCTCGAAGACGCGGGCGGCCTTGGTGACGTCGTCGTCGTGCGAGGCGTCGATGTCCCTCAGCCAGCGGACCGGCTCGTAGGGGATGCGCAGGGCCTCGAAGATGTCGTCGTAGAAGCCGTTCTCGCCGAGCAGGAGGTTGGCGACCGAGCGCAGGAACTCGCCGGAGGCGGCGCCCTGGATGACCCGGTGGTCGTAGGTCGACGTGAGCGTCATGACCTTCGAGATGCCGAGCTTGTTCAGGGTGTCCTGGCTGGTGCCCTGGAACTCCGCCGGGTAGTCCATGGAGCCGACGCCCATGATGACCGACTGGCCGGGCATCAGGCGCGGAACCGAGTGGACGGTGCCGAGACCGCCGGGGTTGGTCAGGGAGACCGTGACACCGGTGAAGTCGTCCATCGTCAGCTTGTTGTCGCGGGCGCGACGGACGATGTCCTCGTAGGCCTGCCAGAACTCGAAGAAGTTCAGCGTCTCGGCCTTCTTGATGGCCGCGACGACGAGCTGGCGGTCGCCGTTGGGCTTCACGAGGTCGATGGCGAGGCCCAGGTTGACGTGGGCCGGCTTGACCAGGGTCGGCTTGCCGTCCTTCTCGCCGAACGACCAGTTCATCGACGGCATGGCCTTGATGGCCTGGACCATCGCGAAGCCGATCAGGTGCGTGAAGGAGATCTTCCCGCCCCGGGCGCGCTTCAGGTGGTTGTTGATGACGATGCGGTTGTCGAACAGCAGCTTCACCGGGACCGCGCGGACCGAGGTGGCCGTCGGCAGCTCCAGCGAGGCGTTCATGTTCTTCGCGACGGCCGCGGCGGGACCGCGCAGCGTGATCAGCTCGGGACCGTCCGGGGCCGCGGCGGCGGGCGCCGCCTTGGCGGGCGCGGCGGCCGGGGCCTGGGCCGGAGCGGCGGCGGGCTTCGCGGGCGCGGGGGCCGGAGCCGCGGCCTTGGGGGCGGCGGGCGCGGCCGGGGCCGGAGCGGCGGGCGCCGGGGCGGCGGGCGCCGGGGCGGCGGGCGCCGGGGCGGCGGGAGCGGCCGCGGCGGGTGCCGGAGCCGCCGGCTGGGCCGGCGCGGGTGTCGTGGAGGTGGTGCCCGCGGCCCCCGCGGCCGCGGTACCCGCCGGAGCCGAGGCGGCGGGCGCCCCCGGCTTGTAGTCGGCGAAGAAGTCCCACCAGGCTCGGTCTACCGAATTCGGGTCCTGGAGGTACTGCTGATAGATCTCGTCGACGAGCCACTCGTTCGGTCCGAACGCGGCCGCGGGGTTCTGGCCCGCTTGGTCTGCGTCGGTCGAGACACTCGAATTACTGGGGGACTGTGGCGACACGGCGGCAACCGCCCTCTTCCGCTTCACAAGGTGATGGACAGCGGGAATCAAGGCTACGCCCCCAGGACCGCGAAGGTCAGGTCGGGCCGGTCCATCGTCGCGTAAGTCACATCAAAAACCGGGTTTCAGGGCTTGATATGGCGGGAAACAAGCGTGGTTGCGCTGCGAAGGGGCCGAACCGGGCATGGCTCCGCCGTGCCGGAGATCACTCTGCTCCCGGGCCCGGCGCGACCTGCGCGGGCGCCGCGCCTGATCACACGTGTCCGGCTGCGCGAACCGCCGTGCCGACCACGGATGGATCTTGAGGCTCCGGATCGCACTTTACGTCAACTTGGCGCGGATGAAAGCCCCGGGAGAGTGACGATAATCCTGCAGCCCCGCTCGGATTCGGCCACACCGATCCGGCCGCCGTGCAGATCCACCGCCCACCGGGCGATCGCCAGCCCCAGTCCCGTGCCGCCGTCGCTGCCCGGTCCGTGCGGCCGCCGTACGGCTCCGCGGTTGAAGCGCTCGAAGACGCGGTGCCACTCCGAACGCGGGATGCCGGGGCCCTCGTCCAGCACCTCCAGCTCCAGTGACTCCGGCTGCGGCCCGCGCCGCGCCTTCACGGTGACCCGGCCGTGCGCCGGGCTGTGCTTGACCGCGTTGTCGATGAGGTTCGCCACCACCTGGTGGATGCGCTCCGGGTCCGCGTGCGCCGTCAGCTCGGGCGGTGAGACGTCGAGGTGCAGGTGCACGTCGGTACGGGTGTGGTTCCCGGAGCCCGAGGCCATGCTCGCGCGCGCCCCGGCGACCATGTTGGCCTCCTTCAGCACGCCCGAGAGGTAGGGCCACACCTCGAAACGGCGCTGCCTGAGCGGGACCACGCCGTTGTCGAGCCGGGACAGGTCGAGGAGGGTCTCCACCAGGCGGCCGAGGCGTTCGGTCTGCTTCAGGGCGGTGCGCATCGTCTCGGTGTCCGGCTCGGCGAACCCGTCGACGACGTTCTCCAGGACGGCCCGCAGCCCCGCGATGGGCGTGCGCAGCTCGTGCGAGACGTTCGCGACCAGCTCCTTGCGCTGGCGGTCCTGGGCCTCCAGCTCGTCGGCCATGACGTTGATCGTCTGGGCCAGGTCGCCCAGCTCGTCCCGGCGGTTCTCGCGCACCCGGCGCGTGTAGTCGCCCTGCGATATCGACCTCGCCACCGCGTTCATGTCGTCCAGCGGCGCGGTCAGCGAGTGCGCCACGAACTGCGTTATGAGCAGCGTGGCGATCATCGAGAAGACCGTGATGAAGCGCAGCTCCGTCTTGGTGTGCACCGCGACGATCGACAGACCCGTGGTGATCAGGACCGAGACGACGACCAGCGCGCCGAGCTTGGTCTTGATGGAGAACGGGCGTACGGCGCCCCAGGGGTCCTCCCCGGGGCCTCCTCTCGGTCCGGCCGGGCCGCCGCTCATGGCGTCGGGGTCTCCAGCGCGTAGCCCACACCGTGCACGGTGCGGATCCGCTCGGCGCCGATCTTCCGGCGCAGCGCCTTGATGTGGCTGTCGACCGTGCGGGTGCCGGAGGCGTCCGCCCAGTCCCACACCTCGGCGAGCAGCTGCTCACGGGAGAGCACCGCGCGCGGGGTGTTGGCCAGGCACACCAGGAGGTCGAACTCGGTGGGGGTGAGGTGGACGTCCTCGCTGCGCACCCGGACCCGGCGCTGCGCGTGGTCGATCTCCAGTTCGCCCAGGCGCAGGATGCCGGAGCGGGGCGTGGAGGCCGCGATGGCCGCCCGCTCCACCCGCCGCAGCAGCACGTGCACGCGGGCCGCCAGCTCCCGCATGGAGAACGGCTTGGTCATGTAGTCGTCGGCACCGACTCCGAGGCCGACCAGCATGTCGGTCTCGTCGTCCCGCGCGGTGAGCATCAGCACCGGCACGGGCCGGGCCGCCTGCACGCGCCGGCAGACCTCCAGACCGTCGAAGCCGGGCAGCATGATGTCGAGGATCAGCAGGTCGGGCTGCCAGGCCTCGGCGGTGTCGACGGCCGCCGGACCGTCGCCCGCCGTTTGCACGAGGAATCCCTCGGCGCGCAGGCGGACCGCGATGGCGTCGACGATCGTGGGGTCGTCCTCGACGACCAGAACCCGGCGCTGGGCGCCCGGAGTGGCCGTCGCTGTGCCGTTGTGGGAGGTGTGTGTCTGCTCCATCGCCCGCCCCTGTGTGCTTTCCGGAACCAGTGGGGTGATCCCATGACTGCGATTGACGCTTGAATGATCCGCGTCAGGGATGCACATTACGGGGACAGCGGGCGCACTCGCTATCCAGGGCGGACGGCAAGGTGGACGACGTCCGGAACGCCCCGGGCAACCGGGATCTCTTCGGTACGCACCTGTTTGAACCCGGCATTCCGCAAGGATCCCTCGAATTTCGCGGAGGGCTGCGCCGACCAGACGGCCAGTACCCCGCCCGGCCTCAACACCCTTGCGCAGCACGCGAGTCCGGACGGTGAGTAGAGCCCTTCGTTGCCCTCGTCGACGGTCCAGCCGGGGCCGTTGTCGATGTCCAGGCACAGCGCGTCGAACGTGTCGGACGTCTCCTCTATGTAGGCGACGAGATCGCTCTCGACGACGGTCGTGCGCGGATCGGCGAAAGCTTGTGCGGAAAGCGTGGAGAGCGGGCCGGTCCGGTGCCAGCCGACGACCGCGGGCTCCCGCTCCACCACCGTGATCCGCCCCCAGCGGGGGTTCCGCGCGGCGTGGGCGAGCGAGAACCCGACGCCCAGCCCGCCGATCAGCACCGCCGGCTCGCTCCGCTCGTCCAGCGCCCGGTAGGCGGCGTCCACGAGCAACCGCTCCGAACGCCCGTCGGAGGTGTCCATCAGGAAGCAGCCGTTGGCGATGATCTGCAGGAGCTCACCGTGTCTGCGCAGCACCACCTCGCCGTACGGTCCGTCACGCCGGTCCAGGACCACGGGGGGACCGTCGGCCGCGGCGGCCGGAGGGGTCGCGGAAGCCGGGTTCGTCATGGCCGCCATCCTGCCCCAACGGGGCTTTGCGGCCATGCGAATTACGGGTGCCGGGCAGCCCTGCGGGTGTCACCCGTTCGAGGGGCCGTCCGGCGCTTCGGGCCCGGGAGCCCCGGGCGGCGGCTCGTATGGTGCCTGCTGACCCCTCTTGCGTTCTTCAGAAAATCCTGTGAATCGTCCGCCGGGTGGCCTCGGTCATAGACAGCGGCTCGGGGCACGGCAAAGGGTGGGGTGAAACGGAAGGAGCGCCTCACCGTGGAACGGACCGCGAGGGCCGCATCGACGCCCACGCCCGAGCCCCTTCCCGCCGGGGACGCCGCCGCACTGCTCGACGGGGTGCCCCGCCAGCGTGGCGTGGTCGTCGCCCCCGTCCCGCGGACACCGCGCTCGGCGCTCCGTCCGTACCCGGGGGCTGAGCACCGCGCGGTCCCGCGCCCCTGGCGGCTGCTGCCCAGCCCCGTCGGCACCCCGGTCACCTTCGCCTACACCGCGATCCTGGCGCTCACCTCGCTCTTCGCGAGCTACGCGAGCCCCGGCCTGCTGCGCACGCTCTATCAGGGCTCCAGCACCGACGTCGCCCACCTGCTGCGCACCCCCGTCCTCGTCCTGCTGGCCAGCGCGCTGTGGATCGCGGGCGGGCTGCTCTCGCCGTACGCCCTGGCCTTCGTGCTCGTCCTGACCGCGCTGGAGCGGCGGATAGGGGGTGCCCGCGCGATCCTCGTCTTCCTGGCCGGGCATGTCCTGGCCACCCTCGCGACCGAGGTCCCGGTCGGTCTCGCGGTGCTGGCCGGCCACCTCCCCGACACCTCGCTGCACCGCCTCGACTACGGCATCAGCTTCGGCGTGGCCGCCAGCATCGGCGCGCTCTCCGGCCTCCTCGCCCCCTGGCTGCGCTGGCCGTTGCTCGCCCTGGTCGGCTACAGCCTCGTCACGGACCTCATCGCCTTCGAGGACCCGATGACCAACTGGGGCCACCTGATCGCGCTGGCCGTCGGCACCGGGCTCTGGCCACTGGTCCGGCGCTGGCACCGAGAGCGGATGGAGGCCGCGGCCGCGGCCACGGCCGTCGGGCCGTGCAGGGGGCTGGCCGGCTGATACGGGTCGGCGGCCGGGTGAGCAGGCCGCGGCCGCGGTGGGCTGCCGGTTCCTGAAGGGCCCGGTTCGTTCGGTGGGCCCGGTTCGTCACGTGGGTCCGGTTCGTTCAGTGGGTCCGGTGGCGCCCCGTGGTGGGCGGGTGCGGGTTTCGGGTGGGTGCTCGCGCAGTTCCCCGCGCCCCTTCCGGGTGCGTTCAGGGGTGCCGGAGCCGGGAGGTGACGGGTCCGCCGGACGGCTGCGCCGGGAATGAGCCCCCGCCGGTCGCTGGTTCTGCAAGGCGTGGGCCCCGGCTGCCTCTTCTGCCGTATCCCGCTTACGCCCAGGTCGGCAGCCGATCGCTCAGAGCGAACGCACTCCTGGGAACATTCGGTGGCTCACATGCATTGAGTCGGCATAACTCAAGTTGACTGCCGAAGGGGAGATCATGGCTTCGACGTCCGCATCACTCACCCTCCCTGTGCTGCCTCTCGACGGCGAGGTCGTGCTGCCCGGGATGGTGGTCCCGCTGGACCTGAAGGACCCTGATGTGCGCGCCGCCGTGGAGGCGGCGCAGGCCGCCGCCCGTACCGAGCCCGGCAAGCCCAAGGTGCTGCTGGTGCCGCGGGTCGACGGGAGCTACCCCGGCACCGGTGTGCTCGGCACCGTGGAGCAGGTCGGCCGCCTGGCCGACGGTGACCCGGGCGCGCTGATCCGCGGGCGCTACCGGGTGCGCATCGGCGCCGGCACCACCGGCCCGGGTGCCGCCCTGTGGGTGGAGGGCACCCGTATCGACGAGAACGTCCCGGACCCGGTGCCCGGTCACGTCACCGAACTGGTCAAGGAGTACAAGGCCCTCGCCACCGCCTGGCTGCGCAAGCGCGGCGCCTGGCAGGTCGTGGACCGGGTGCAGGCCATCGACGACGTGTCGCAGCTCGCCGACAACTCCGGTTACTCGCCCTTCCTGACCACCGAGCAGAAGATCGAGCTGCTGGAGACCGTCGACGCGGTCGCCCGCCTGAAGCTGGCCACCCAGCAGCTGCGCGACCACCTCGCCGAGCAGGACGTGGCGGAGACCATCGCCAAGGACGTCCAGGAGGGCGTCGACAAGCAACAGCGTGAGTTCCTGCTCCGCCGTCAGCTGGAGGCGGTCCGCAAGGAGCTGCGCGAGCTGAACGGCGACGCCGCGAAGGACGGCGAGGAGTCCGACGACTACCGCGCCCGCGTGGAGGCCGCCGACCTGCCGGAGAAGGTCCGCGAGGCCGCCCTCAAGGAGGTCGACAAGCTGGAGCGGTCCAGCGACCAGTCGCCCGAGGGCTCGTGGATCCGCACCTGGCTGGACACGGTGCTCGAACTGCCGTGGAACGAGCGGACCGAGGACGCGTACGACATCCAGGGTGCCAAGGCGATCCTGGACGCCGAGCACGCCGGCCTGGAGGACGTGAAGGAGCGGATCACCGAGTACCTGGCGGTGCGCAAGCGCCGCAGCGACCGGGGGCTCGGGGTCATCGGCGGCCGCCGCGGCGGTGCCGTGCTGGCCCTCGTCGGCCCGCCCGGTGTCGGCAAGACCTCGCTCGGTGAGTCGGTCGCGCACGCGATGGGCCGCAAGTTCGTCCGCGTCGCCCTCGGCGGTGTCCGCGACGAGGCCGAGATCCGCGGTCACCGGCGTACCTACGTCGGCGCGCTGCCCGGCCGGATCGTGCGCGCGATCAAGGAGGCCGGCTCGATGAACCCGGTCGTCCTGCTCGACGAGATCGACAAGGTGGGCTCCGACTTCCGCGGCGACCCCGCGGCCGCCCTCCTGGAGGTCCTGGACCCGGCGCAGAACCACACCTTCCGCGACCACTACCTGGAAGTCGAACTCGACCTGTCCGACGTCGTCTTCCTCGCCACCGCCAACGTCCTGGAGGCGATCCCGGAGGCCCTGCTCGACCGTATGGAGCTGGTCCGCCTCGACGGCTACACCGAGGACGAGAAGGTCGTCATCGCCCGTGACCACCTGCTCCCGCGCCAGCTGGAGCGGGCGGGGCTCGCCGAGGACGAGGTGACCCTCGACGAGAGCGCGCTGCGCAAGCTCGCCGGCGAGTACACCCGTGAGGCGGGCGTGCGCACTCTGGAGCGGTCGATCGCCCGGCTGCTGCGCAAGGTCGCGGCCCAGCACGAACTGGGCGAGCGGGAACTGCCGTTCACGGTCAGGGACGAAGACCTGCGGGCCCTGATCGGCCGGCCGCACCACGTGCCCGAGTCCGCCCAGGACCCGGCCGAGCGCCGCACGGCGGTCCCGGGCGTGGCGACGGGCCTCGCGGTCACCGGCGCCGGCGGCGACGTGCTCTTCGTCGAGGCCTCCCTGGCCGACCCGGAGACGGGCGCGGCCGGGCTGACCCTCACCGGTCAGCTGGGTGACGTGATGAAGGAGTCGGCGCAGATCGCCCTGTCCTTCCTCCGCTCGCACGGCGCCGAACTGGAACTGCCGGTCGGCGACCTGAAGGACCGGGGTGTGCACATCCACTTCCCGGCGGGCGCGGTCCCGAAGGACGGTCCGAGCGCGGGCGTCACGATGACCACGGCCCTGGCGTCCCTGCTCTCCGGTCGCCTGGTCCGCACGGACGTCGCCATGACCGGCGAGGTCTCGCTGACCGGCCGGGTGCTGCCGATCGGCGGCGTGAAGCAGAAGCTGCTCGCCGCCCAGCGCGCCGGGGTGACGACCGTCATCATCCCCAAGCGCAACGAGGCCGACCTGGACGACGTCCCGGCCGAGGTGCTGGACAAGCTCGACGTCCACGCCGTGACCGACGTCCGCCAGGTCCTGGAGCTGGCGCTCGCGCCCGCCACGAACGGCGCGGCGCCGGAGGTTCCGGTAGCGGCGTGACGGACGCTGCCGGATGCGCAAGGCCCGGACCCCCTGCGGGTCCGGGCCTTCGCCCTGTGCGCGCCGCCCCTAGGGGGTGTTGTCGGCGAACGCGGCCACCTTGTCCACGGCGCCGTTGAACTTGTCGTGGTCACCGACCGTCGGGCCGGTCGAGGTGTACTGCCACATCGTGTACGCCGACCAGCCGGCCGGCAGGGTGCCCACCTCCGAGGCGTAGCGGGCGATCCACAGCGGGTTGGCGGTGGCGAAGCCGGCGTAGTCGCCGGTGCAGTCGGACCACCAGCTGGTCGCCGTGTAGATGACGGCGGCGCGGCCGGTGCGCTCCTTGTACCTGGTCAGGAAGTCCTTGATCCAGGTGACCATCCCGCTCGCGGACTTGCCGTAGCAGGCCGCGCCGTACGGGTTCCACTCGATGTCCAGGACGCCGGGCAGGGTCCGGCCGTCCTTGGACCAGCCGCCGCCGTGGTCGACGAAATAGTCGGCCTGGGCGGCGCCGCCGGTGGTGTCCGGGGTCGCGAAGTGGTAGGCGCCGCGGATCATGCCGACGTCGTAGGAGCCGTTGTACTGCTGGGTGAAGGAGGGGTTCGTGTAGTACGTGCCTTCCGTCGCCTTGGTGTACGCCCATCTGACCCCGCCGCTCAGCAGGGTCGACCAGGAGACGTCGCCCTGGTAGCTGGCGACGTCGACGCCCTCCGTCTGGGTGGCGACGCCGGTCTTGGGCGTGCCGCTCTGGCCGTCGTGGGCCAGCACGCCGATGCCCATGTACGCCGAGCCGCGCACCGGGACGGTCGGGCCGGTCGGGTCGGCGTGGGCGGGGACCGGGGCGAGCGCCGCGAGCAGCAGCGCCAGCAGGGCGGTGACGCGGGAGGGGGCGGGTCTGTGTACGGGCATGACGTGCCTCCGTGGGGTGAGGTGAGGTCCCAGATATGCCAGAGGCGGTCGCGCCAGGCGCCGCGACACGACGCGGTGTCACACGCGGTGCCGCACCTGGCGTCACGCGCGGTGCCGCACGGCGTGGGCATCTGGTGGCGTGCGCATGCCATACAAGGTCGGGGGCGCACCGACGCCGCGCACGGGGCGGCCCCCGGGGAGGCGGTCCGGAGGCTGCCGCTGGTCTGCGCCTGCGGAATACTTGGCGAGCCGCGGTGACGACGGGGATTGACGGAAACTTTCAGGACTGCGAAACCGATCAGGGGTGCTGACGTGCACGAGGACGACAAGGGCGAGGAACGACGCGCCGCCACCGTGTTGACGCCGAGCGGTGCGGACCAGGAATTCCTCGCTCTGGAGCGCGAGTTGACGGTGCTGCTGCGCCGCGCGCGGGCCAGTCAGGGCGAGATGGCCCGGGAGGTCCACCCCGACCTGGAGTCCGCCGCCTACGGACTGCTCGTCCGGCTCGACGAGTGCGGCGGTCAGCGGGCCACCGAACTGGCCGCCTACATCGGCGTCGGCAAGGCCACCATGTCCCGCCAGCTGCGCGCCCTGGAGGAGCTCGGCCTGATCGCCCGCGAGCCCGACCCGGCCGACGGACGGGCCTGGCTGGTCGCCCTCACCGACGAGGGCCGGCGCCGGGTCGGCACCGTCCGCGAGGCCCGCCGGGGCCGTTACGTCCGCCAGCTCGCCCACTGGGAGCGCACCGAGGTCGCGGAACTGGCCCGACTGCTTCACCAGTTGAACCGTGTCATGGAGAAGTAGGCGGTCATGGGGAAGTAGGCGGTCATGGAGAAGTAGCCGGCACCGGGCGCCGGTGCCTCACCACTCGACGTACACCACCGTCGCGTCGTCGTGCGTCTTGCTCCGCCGCAGGAACACCCGCTCCTCCCGGTCGGCCGCCTCCAGCTCCCGCACCCGGTCGACCAGCGCCCGCGCCCCCTCCTTGCGTATGACGTCGAGCAGGGCCGTCCAGTCGCCCTCGCGGAACTTCTCGGTCCACCGGGCCGCCCCGTCCGTGAGCGCGGCCAGCGCGCCGACCTCGGCGCGCGGCACGGTCCCGGTGACCGCGCGGGCCGCCACCGACGGGTCGGCGGCGGCGGTGAAGAAGCCGCCCTCCTTGTTGCGTACCGTCGCGTCGGCGATCGCGTCCGAGGCCAGCGAGGCGCGCGGCACCCGGTCGAGCCGGTCGTCCAGGACCGGTGTCACCGTGCCCTGCGGGGACCTCAGGAGCAGCACGGAGTCGGACAGGACCAGGAACTCCAGGGTCTCCTCGGACCAGCGGCTCAGCACGACCGTCGCTTGCGGCGTGCGCGGGTGAGAAAGGTCACAGGTGCCGACATGTGCGGCGGCTGTGCGGCCGATCGCCTGTTCGAGGATTTCCCGCAGCGTCAGATCTCCTCGCGAAAGGGTCAGTTCGGTCAGTGCACCGCCCAGCCGCGCGGTGAACCAGGGGACGGAATGCAGACAACCGGTGCCGTCCCGCGGCGGGGTGACCCCGTCCAGGACGATCACACAACCGCCCTGCCCCGAGGCTGGAAGTCCGACACCGGCGAAGTCCTCGTTGGGGCGGTCGGGGGCACCGGGCTCCGAAACGACTTCAGTACGCATTCAGCCAGTCTGCACGACCTCTTCACAGGCTTCGCCAAAGGCTGGCAACAATCCGGGAATTGACACGGCCTCGCAGGTCAGCCGCCTGTTTTGGGGTGGAATGGCGCACTCCGGGAAGGTGCGGTGGCGAATCCTGCCAAAGCCTGCCGTCCGCGTCCAACCGGCCAGCCGGAAAAGGACCCCGCACGGTCCGCCGGAACTTGCCCGCCAACTCCCGTCCGATGTTCACTCCTTCGGGTGGCGGGTGGGTCGATGCGAGACCACTGCCCACCGGCGCTGGGAGGGTCGGGGACCGACGTACAGGCGCACGCATCGGGCGCGTGCACCACTTGGCACCGAATGCCGGGGATGATGACGGGGTGCCACCCGACCCCTTGGGTACACGAGTTCAGGAATGCGAGCACCGGTGCAGAAGACGCGGCCTCGGCGCACAGGCAACAGGACGGCCTCCGAAACGGGCGCCGCGGCCCCCGTCGGCACCGGACGCCCCAAGCACGTCCGCACCCGGCTGATCGTGGCCGTGGCGGTGGTCGCCGCCGCGATCGCCGGGGCCGGCGCGCCCGCCCTGCTGACCGCCTCCGGGCAGCTGAGCGACTCCCAGGACCTGGTGACGCTCGCCGGCCGCACCCAGAACGCGCTCGCGCTGGCCCACTCGCTCGCCGACGAGCGCGACGAGGTCACCTCCTACATCGCGGCGGGCCGCCCCAAGTCCAAGGCCCCCTCGGAGGACCGCAGCGCCCGCGTCGACCGCCAGGTCGAGGACCTGCGCGCGGACACCGACACCCCCGGCTGGCTGCGCACCGACCTCGACGGCATCGCCGCCGTCCGGCGCTCCGCGCTCACCGGCCAGAGCACCGCCCTGCAGGCGTACCAGGCGTACTCCGGGACCATCACCGAACTCCACCGGCTCGCCACCGACCTGGCCGAGCAGATGCCCCCCAGGGCCGGCTCCGGCGCCTACGCGCTCGCCGAGCTGGACTCCGCCGTCCAGCAGTCCGCCGCCGCCCGCGGCCTGCTCCTGGCCGCCCTGAACATCCCGACCACCACCCAGACCACGATCAGCCCGATCACCGGTCTCGCCACGACGACCAAGGTCACCTCCGAGGCCGACCGGAAACAGCGCGACGCACTCACCGCCGCCGCCCAGCAGGCCAGGCTGCGCGCCGACGCGGCGCTCGCCGACTTCCGTGACACGGCGCCGAAGACGGCGGTGGAGTCGTACGACTCCACGGTCACCGGCGGTGACGTCAACGACGCCGACAAGTACCTGGCCGCCCTCACCGACCAGCCGACCCTCTCGGCGGACGACCTCGGCACCGGCGTCAAGAAACTGGACGCGGCGCTGTCCGCCCGCGTCGACCTGATGCGCGGCGTGGAGTCCGCCCTCTACGACCGCCGCACCAAGGACCTCGCCCGGCTCCGCGACGACGACGTCAAGGCGCTGGAGATCCGGGTCGCGGTGGTCGGCGCCCTGATGCTGGTCGCGGTCGGCATCGCCACCGCCATGGCGCGCAGCCTCACCCGCCCCCTCTCCGTGGTCCGCCGCGGCTCCGCCCGCCTGGCCGGGGCCGAGGACCCGCGCACCGAGGAACCGATCACCTTCACCGGCCGCAACGACGAGTTCGCCCAGGTGGTCCGCTCGGTCAACGCCCTGCACGCGCACGCCGTGGAGCTGTACGACCGGATCGCCACCCTGGAGACCGACCGCAAGCACCTGGTCGGCCAGCGCCAGAAGATGGCGGAAGCCCGCGAGGAGCTGCGCGCCGAGGTCACCGACGCCGCCGCCCAGCTGGAGCGGTTGCGCACCAGTATCGGCTCCACCTTCGTCAACCTCGCGCTGCGCACCCTCGGCCTGGTGGAACGTCAGCTGGCCGTCATCGAGACCCTGGAGGAGCGCGAACAGGACCCCGACCGCCTGTCGACCCTCTTCAAGCTCGACCACTTCGCCACGGTCATGCGCCGCCACAGCGAGAACCTCCTGGTCCTCGCCGGCACCGAACACGTCCAGCAGCACGCGGGCCCGATCCCGCTGGTGGACGTGGTCCGGGCGGCGGTCAGCGAGATCGAGCGCTACGACCGGGTCCGGATCGCCTCCCTGCCCCCGCACGCGCACGTGGCGGGGTTCGCGGCGGACGACCTCTCCCACCTCCTCGCGGAACTCATGGAGAACGCCACCGCGTCCTCCCCGCCCGACGTGCCCGTCGAGATCTCCGGCTGGCTGCTGGAGAGCGGCGAGGTCATGCTCTCCGTCCAGGACGAGGGCATCGGCATGACCGCCGACCGCATGGTCCGCCTCAACGCCCGCCTCGCCGAGTTCGACCCCGAGTCGCCGTACGACCAGCAGGGCGAGGACGGTCTCGGCCTCGGCCTCTACGTGGTCGCCCGCCTCGCCCACCGGCACGGCGTCCGCGTGCAGCTGCGCGAGCAGAAGCAGGGCGGGGTGGCCGCGGTCGTGGTCCTGCCCCAGCCCCTGCTGGCCGCCGCCCCCGTGCCCAAGGCCCCGCAGCCCGCGACCACCGCCGCCCACCCCTTCTCCCTGCCCGGCGCGGACGCGGAGGTCAACTCCAACGTCCTGCACGGCCGCACCACCGGCGACCCCCTGGTGACCCTGGCGGAAAAGGCGGTACAGAACGCCCGCCCCTGCGCGCCCGACCCGGCGGCCGAGGGGCCGGGCGTGGCCCGGACAGAGGCCGACGCGGAGGCCGCGGGGACACGGCGGGCCGACGAGGACGCCGCGCACGGCGAGTCGGCCCCGCCGAAGCCGGCGGAACCCGAGCCGACGGCCCGCCCGAAGGCACCGGCCGAGACGTTCGCCGAGACGACGATGGAGCTGCTGCTCCCGCTGGAGCCGACGGCGGAAACGGCACCGCCCGAGGAACGGGACCACCCCGCCGACGCCGACATCTGGACCCGCCCCCAGCAGACGGGCACCGAGAACGTCTGGAACCAGCACCAAGCCGCCCCGGAGCCCCGCCCGGACTCCCCACCGCTCGACACCGGGGAAGCCCGGCGCTCGCAGCCGGTTGGCGCCGAGAACCGCGCGGGTTTGCCGCCGGTTGACGCCGTGGAGGGCTGGCGCTCGCAGCCGACAGGCGCCGAGGACCGTGCGGGTTCGCTGCCGGTTGACGCCGTGGAAGGCTGGCGCTCGCCGTCGGCCGCCGCCGAGGACCACTCGCGTCCGCAGCAGGTCGGCGCGGGGGACCCCACGGGTTTGCTGCCGTTCGGTGCGGGGGACCCCGCGGGTTCGCAGCCGGTCGGCGCCGAGGAAGGGCGGCGGTCGCCGTCGGCTGCCGAGGACGTCCGGTCGGCCCGGCAGTCGGTCGGGGGCGTCGAGGACCACTCGCGTACTCGGTCCGCGGTCGCCGGCGGCGAGTACGCCCCGCCGGGGACACCCGCGGCCGACCAGGAACGCCGCACGGGGGGTGCGGGTGGGGACGAGACCGTCGAAGGCGAATCCGAGGACCCGGTCACCAGCAAGGGCCTCCCCAAGCGCACCCCCAAGATCACCGCTCCCGCCCCACCGCCCCGCCAGCGCAGCACCGGCGTCGACGCGGATGCCCTCCGCCGCAGGCTCGGCGGCTTCCGCCGGGGCGCCGACGCCGGCCGGCGGGACGTCGAGGCGGAGATCGCCGAACAGACGGGGCAGAACAAGGTGCCGAGCACCGCACGAACCGCACCCGGAACAGCCGTATCCGAAGAAGCCACGGGGGGCACAGTCGAGGAGGCAAGCAGTTGACCGCGCCCAGTACCTTCGGACTGAGCAGTGAGGCTCGCAACCTGCACTGGCTGCTGAGCAACCTCATCGAGGAGGTGCCCGGTATCCAGTCCGTCGCGGTGGTCTCCTCCGACGGACTGCTCCTGCTCTCCTCCGACCCCGGCCGGAACGAGGAGGCCCGCGAGGCCAGGAAGGACAAGCGGACGGGCCCGCGCGGCTCCGCCGCCGACCTCGCCACCATCGTCTCCGGCATCGGCAGCCTCACCGTCGGCGCCGCCAGGCTGATGGACTACGGCGGGGTGAAGCACACGATGGTCGCGATGGACGAGGGCAGCCTCTTCGTGATGTCGATCAGCGACGGCTCGCTGCTGGGCGTGCACGGCAGCGCGGAGTGCGACATGAGCGTCGTGGCCTATCACATGGCCCTGTTCGTCGGCCGGGCCGGCCACGTCCTCACCCCCGAACTCCGCACCGAGCTACGCAGGTCCCTGGAGGGCGACGCCCCGAGGAGCGGCCGATGAGCAGCGCGCCGAAGAACCACAGGCAGAGCCTCCCGGTACGGGGCGGCGACCGCAAACCCGCCCGCGTCCGCCCCTACTCGCTCACCGGCGGCCGCACCCGCTTCGGCCACGTCCTCCTCGTGGAGACGTTCGTGGCCGCGCTCGAGGCCCCAGAGGAGCGCAAGGAACTGACGAACGGCTCGCTCAGCACCCGGGTGATGCCCGAGATGCAGGCCATCGTCGAACTGTGCCGCCGTATGCGTACGGTGGCCGAGATCGCCGCGCTGCTGAAGATGCCGCTCGGTGTGGTCCGGGTCCTGCTCAGCGACCTCGCGGACCAGGGAAAGATCCGTGTGTACGGAACCGGTACCGGGCACGGCGTGGGCCGCCCGGACCGCGCTCTGCTGGAAAGGGTGCTGAGTGGACTACGCCGTCTCTGACGCCACCGCCGTCGACCCGCTCCTCGACGGAGAGGAGCAGCCGCGGTCCTGGCAGACGGACCGCAGCCGGGCCCCTATCGCCACCAAGATAGTCGTGGCCGGCGGCTTCGGCGTCGGCAAGACCACGCTGGTCACCGCCGTCTCCGAGATCACGCCCCTGCAGACCGAGGCGCTGATGACCGAGGCGAGCGAGGAGACCGACGACCTCACCGCCACGCCCGGCAAGCTCACCACGACCGTGGCCATGGACTTCGGCCGCATCACGCTCGACGACGACCTGGTGCTGTACCTGTTCGGCACGCCGGGCCAGCAGCGGTTCTGGTTCATGTGGGACGACCTGGTGCGCGGCGCGATCGGCGCCGTCGTCCTCGCGGACACCCGGCGCCTGAAGGACTGCTTCCCGGCGCTGGACTACTTCGAGAGCTGCGGGATGCCGTACGTCGTCGCGGTCAACCACTTCGACGGCAGCGAGCGGTTCGAACCCGAGGACGTGCGCGAGGCGTTGACGATCCCGGCGCGCATACCTGTAATGATCATGGATGCCCGCCGTCGGATCTCGGCCATCGAGACGCTGCTGTCCCTGGTTGCCCACGCGCTGGACGAAACACCCGAGTAGTTCTTCTGAACCCTTAGGAGCCACCACCGCATGCGGAAGATACTCGTCGTGGGGGCCGGCCAGTCCGGTCTCCAGCTCGCCCTCGGCCTCCAGTCGCACGGCTACGAGGTCACCCTGATGTCGAACCGGACCGCCGACGAGATCCGCTCCGGCCGGGTCATGTCGACGCAGTGCATGTTCCACACGGCACTGCAGCACGAGCGCGATCTCCAGCTGAACTTCTGGGAGTCCCAGGCCCCGAAGATCGAAGGACTCGG
This sequence comes from Streptomyces sp. NPDC051987, assembly GCF_040680735.1. Classification (NCBI taxonomy): domain Bacteria; kingdom Bacillati; phylum Actinomycetota; class Actinomycetes; order Kitasatosporales; family Streptomycetaceae; genus Streptomyces; species Streptomyces sp. NPDC051987. The sequence continues at coordinate 61,928 of NZ_JBFAXI010000043.1, forward strand.
CGTCTCGGTCGCGGCCCCGGGCTCCTGGGGCGGGGGCCCCGCGGCCCGCGCCATCGACTGGGTGGGCAGGCTCGACGGGTACGCGCAGTCGGTGGACCAGCGGGTGAAGATGGCCGGCTGGATGGAGACCTTCGCGCAGCGCGGCGGCCAGCTGGTCATCCACGGCGCGGCCGTCGGCGACCTCGACTACTTCGCCCGCACCTACGACCTGGTGCTGGTCTCGGCCGGCAAGGGCGAACTGGTGCAGATGTTCGGCCGGGACGCCTCCCGCTCGGCCTACACCGAACCGCAGCGCGCGCTCGCCGTCGCCTACGTCCACGGCCTCGGCCCCCGCCCCGAGCACCCGGACTACTACGCGGTCCGCTGCAATCTGGTCCCCGGCGTCGGCGAGCTCTTCGTGATGCCGACCCTGACCACCTCGGGACCGGCCGACATCCTGTTCTGGGAGGGCATACCCGGCGGCCCGCTGGACGTCTTCAACGGCGTCAAGGACCCCGGGGAGCACCTCTCCCTGACCCTGGAACTCATGGAGCGGTACACCCCCTGGGAGTACGCGCGGGCGACCAAGGTCGAACTGACCGACGCCGGCGGCACCCTCGCGGGCCGCTACGCCCCCACCGTCCGCAACCCGATCGGCCGCCTCCCCGGCGGCGGTCTGGTCCTCGGCGTCGCGGACGTCGTCGTGGCCAACGACCCGATCACCGGCCAGGGTTCGAACTCCGCCGCCAAGTGCGCCGCCGCCTACCTCGACTCGATTCTGGACCACGGCGACCAGGAGTTCGACGAGACCTGGATGCAGGCGACGTTCGACCGCTACTGGAACACGGCCCAGCACGTCACCAAGTGGACGAACGCCATGCTGGCGCCCCCGCCGGAGCACATCCTCAACCTGATCGGCGCGGCGGGCCAGCTCCAGCCGGTCGCCGACCGCTTCGCCAACGCCTTCGACGACCCCGCCGACTTCGAGAACTTCTTCTACGAGCCGGCGAAGACGGAGGCCTACCTGGCGTCGGTGGCGGGGGCCTGACGAACCTTTGCCCCGGGCGGATGGACAGCGTGCCCCCGGCCCGCCATCCTGTCCTGGCGGTGACGGGCCAGGGCCGGCCGCGTCGTACGAGGGGCGGGCCGGTGCAGGAATCACAGGGTGCGGCGGTGCCGCCGGAAGGTGTCCGTTACCGGTCGACGCTCGGCCAACGGTTGCTGCCCGTCATTCCGGCAGGCGTCGCCCTGGCCTTTCAGCTCCTGCTCTGGTGGGACGGTGGATCCATTGATCCCCTGATCGGCTCAGGGCTGGTCATCTGGGGTGTCCTGGTGCCCCTGTCGGTGCTCACCTCCCGGTCGTTCGGGGTCACGCTCACGCCGACGGCGGCCGTCGTGCACAACTTCCGCCGCCGGACCATCCCGTGGTCGGACGTCCAGGCCGTCCAGATGGAGTCCTACGCCGGGAGCCGGATCGTCGTGCTCTACGAAGCGGGCGGCCGTGCCACCCGCCTGCGGGCGCCGAGCACCGGTTTCCTCAGCTGGGACCGCGGCTTCGAGGAGAAGTTCCACACCATCGGCAGGTGGTGGCTGGACCACCGCGGCCCGGACTGGACTCCGGTCCCGCCGCCGTGGATGGTGGCGGGCGGCCCGTCGGCGCCGCCTGGTGACCCCTTCGCCCCGCCCGCCTAGGCCGGGCGCCGTTTCCCGGTTCCGACCAGCCACAACGCGTCCGCGGCCGGACGACTACGCTGCTCTCATGACCCCGCCGGCCGCCACCCCCGCCTATCGCAGGCTGTCCGTCGAGGAACGGCGCAGCCAGCTGCTCGACGCGGCGCTCTCCCTCTTCGCGCACCGCGCCCCCGAGGACGTCTCGCTCGACGACGTGGCGGAGGCGGCCGGGGTCTCCCGCCCCCTGGTCTACCGGTACTTCCCCGGAGGCAAGCAGCAGCTCTACGAGGCCGCGCTCAGGTCCGCGGCCGAGGAGCTGGAGCACTGCTTCGACGAGCCCCGCGAGGGACCCCTGCTCCCTCGCCTCTCCAGGGCCCTGGACCGCTACCTCGCCTTCGTCGACCAGCACGACGCCGGCTTCAGCGCCCTGCTGCAGGGCGGCAGCGTGGTGGAGACCTCGCGCACGACGGCGATCGTGGACGGCGTACGACGGGCCGCCGCTCAGCACATTCTCAGCCACCTGGACGTCGCCGAGCCGGGCCCTCGGCTGCGGATGACCGTCCGGATGTGGATCACCGCCGTCGAGGCGGCCTCCCTCATCTGGCTCGACGAGGACAAGCAGCCGCCCCTCGACGAGCTGCGCGACTGGCTGGTGGACCAGTTCGGTGCCGTGCTCAGCGTGACCGCGCGCCGCGACCCGCAGACCGCCGCCCTCGTCGACGCCCTCGCGGCGGATGGCTGAGACTGGTGCCGTGAAGAGTCAGGAGACCCCTTTCGAGGGCGGGCCCATGGACGGGCGGGTGCTTCCGGTGCTGCTCGGCATGACCGGGCACCCCCCGAAGACCTACCGCATCCCGGTCCCGGACCCGGCCGGCGGCCCGCCCGCGGTCCTGGTCTACCGCCGCGTCTCCCGGGGGCAGAGCGGGCGCCTCGGGCTGTCCCGGGGCTGGAAGTACGTGTACGACCCGGCGGGCCGGGGTGGCGGCGGACCGAAGTGGCCGTGGTCGAGGTCGGGTGACACCGAAGGGTGAGGTGGTTAGGCCGCATCGCGCACACGTGCCGCGCGGACCACGCCTACACATCTGATAATCACGTGATCATCGCGATGTGGAACGGAGAGACCGTCCCGCATCGGAGGTGATGACGTGTCAGCGAAGTACCTGCGGCTGGCCTGCGCGGCCGCGGTGGCGGCGGCCCAGGCCGTCCTCACGCCCCTGCCCGCGCTCGCCGCCCCCGGCCCCGAACGGCCGGTCGCCGAGCTGCTGACGGACCTGCAGCAGGCCTACCGGCAGGCCGAACGGGCCACCGAGACCTACAACGCCACGGCGGAACAGCTCCAGCGCCAGCGCGCCGAGGTGACCCGCCTGGACGCCGAGCTGACCAGCGCCCGGCACTCCCTGCACACCAGCAGGACCGAGGCCGGCCGGCTGGCCCGGCTGCAGTACCAGAACGCCGGCGGGATCTCCCCGTACGTACGGCTGCTGCTCGCCCGCGACCCGCAGCACGCGCTCGACGAGGGGCATGTCATCGGCGAACTGGCGCGTCAGCGGGCGAAGACGGTGGGCCGCCTCGCGGACGACGAGCGCCGGCAGGCCGACCTCGCCCGCCGGGCCCGCACCGCGTTCGACACCCGGCTCACCCTCGCCGAGCAGCAGCGCAAGCAGCGCGACGAGATCCGCACCCGGCTCTCCGAGGTGGAGCGCATGCTCGCCTCCCTCACCGCGGACCAGCTCGCGGCGCTCGCCGGTCTGGAGGAGGACCGCACGGCCGAGGCCCAGCGGAAGCTCACCACGTCCGGCGCCCTGAGCGCGACGACACCGCCCCCCTCCCCGGCGGGCGACCGCGCGGTGCGCTACGCCGTACAGCAGCTGGGCAAGCCGTACCAGTGGGGTGCGGCGGGCCCGGCGTCGTACGACTGCTCGGGCCTGACCTCACAGGCCTGGGACCACGCGGGCACGCCCATCCCGCGCACCAGCCAGGAACAGTGGGCCGACCTGCCCCACGTCCCCCTGAACCGCCTGCGCCCCGGCGACCTGGTCGTCTACTTCCCCGAGGCCACCCACGTGGCCCTCTACCTGGGCGACGGCAAGGTGGTCCAGGCCCCCCGCCCCGGCGCGAAGATCAAGGTCTCCCCGATCGCGGCCAACCCGATCCTGGGCGCGGTACGCCCGGATCCCACGGCCCGGCCCCTGCCCCGCTACACGCCCCCGTCGATCCCGAAGACGGCGACGGAGGGCCCGGACGAAAGCTTCGGGACCTTCAAGCCGGCGGTGCCGACTGCTACCTAGGAGAGGCACGGGGGCCGTGTCGACGCGCGACGCGGACACCTGCCCAGGGGCGCGGGGAACCGCGCGACCCGCCCCCCACGCACCCGCACCCGAAACTCAGGCCAGCAGCCCCGAGCTCCTCCACAACCGCCGCCCCGCCCCCCGAAGAACACCGATGTCGTCCAGGAAGTCGGTCAGCCGCTTCGCCCCCGTCTGCATGACCTCCCGCCGGTGCCCGCTCGCCCGCACCTGCGCCACCGCCTCCCGCCGGTCCAGCCCCACGTTCGTGTACACCTCGGGATTGACGAACGCCACCGAGAACACCCGCGCGAACTCCCCGGAGGTGACCCGCGTGAACTCCTGCGACCACCGCGGCGCCGTCACCATCTGCCGGCGCAGCTCCTCGCGGGCGTACCGCACATGCCGGGCCTCCTCCACCACATGGATCCGGGTGACCCCGCGGACCAGGGGCTGGACCCGCTCGTCCGGGAAGGTCAGCCGCTGCATCCAGTCGAGGACCTCCTCGCCCAGCAGGGTGGCGGTGAAGGACCCCGGCGTCGTGGAGATCGTCTTGAAGAGGCGGCCCAGGTTCTGGTGGGCCCGGCTCACCGGGTACCAGGGCGCGTCTCCGCGTGAGATCAGCCGCGCGAACATCTTCGAGTGCCGGCACTCGTCCTCGATCTCGGTCAGCGCGTAGCGCACGTGCGCGCTCGTCGCCGCCTTGTCGTAGATGTGCCGGACCAGCAGCTGCATCAGGATCAGCTCGAACCAGATGCCCAGCGAGGCCAGCGCGGCGGCCTCGTGCTGCGACAGCAGGATCCGCTGCTCCTCGCCCATCCGCCGCCACAGCGGCGTGTCGTACAGCGACACCAGCTCCGGCGGCCAGAACCACTTGCCGTCCTCGAACGGCGCGTCCCAGTCCAGCTCCTCGTCCGGGTCGAAGGAGTGCTTCGCGGAGGAGACCAGCAGCCGTTCGGCCACCTGCTCGCGGTCCTTGAGCAGGCCGAGCGCGTCCCGCAGTCCGTCGACCGCGTCGGCTTCCGTCAGGGTCGTCATGGCTCCCTCACCTCGTCACCCGGGGTACGTCGTCGTCCTTATGAGACCGCTTGTCAGCAAGCCGGTCAATCCCTCGGGCAGGACTTGTTGACTCCGCGTCTCAGAACCCGAGGACCGCCCGCATCACCGACCGCGCGATCGGCGCCGCGTCCCCGCCGCCGCTGATCTCGCCGCGGTCGGCGGACGCGTCCTCGACCACCACCGCCACCGCGACCTTCGGCTCCAGATCGCCGTCCGCCTGCGCCCAGGACACGAACCAGGCGTACGGCACCCCGGAGTTGCCGACGCCGTGCTGCGCGGTGCCGGTCTTGCCGCCGACCGTGGCGCCCCGGATCGCCGCGTTGGTGCCGGTGCCCTCCCGGACCACGTCGACCATGAGCTCCTTCACGCGCGCGGCCGCCGCGGGACTCATCACCTGCCGCACCGGCCCCCCGCCGCCCGTCGAGACCGTCTCGCCGGTCTGCCGCACGGTCCGCTCCACCAGGTACGGCGGCCGGGCGAGCCCCCCGTCCGCGACCGCCGCCGCGACCATCGCCATCTGCAGCGGCGTGGCCCGGGTGTTGTACTGGCCGATCGACGACAGGGCCAGCTGCGCCTTGTCCACGCTCGTGTCGAAGGTGCTGGGCGCGGCGGTGAACGGGATGCGCAGCCGGGTGTCGTTGAAGCCGAACGCCTGGGCCGTCGCCGTCATGTCCGCCGCTCCCACGTCCACGCCCAGCTTCGCGAAGACCGTGTTGCAGGACCACTCGAAGGCCGTGCGCAGCGAGGCGTCCGCACAGCCGTCGCCCTCGTTGGTCAGCCGGGTCGTGGTGCCCGGCAGCCGGTAGGGGTCGGGGGAGTCGGTCGGCGCGTCCAGGTCGGTGACCACGCCCGCGTCGAGGGCGGCGGCCGCGGTGACCACCTTGAAGGTGGAGCCCGGCGGATACGTCTGCCGTACCGCCCGGTTCAGCATCGGCTTCTCCGGGTCGCCGTTCAGCCGCGCCCAGGCCGAGGCCACCGCCCGGCTGTTGCCGGACAGTTCGGAGGGGTCGTACGACGGGGTGGAGACCAGGGCGAGGATCCGGCCGGTCGCCGGTTCGATCGCGGCCACCGCGCCCTTGCGCGAGCCGAGCCCCCGGAAGGCGGCCTCCTGGGCGTACCGGTTCAGGGTCGTGACGACGTTCCCGCCCGGACTCCGCGTCCGGCGGGTGTCGCGCCACAGCGGGAACGGCGCCAGCAGCGGGTCGGTCCCGGAGAGCACCGCGTCCTCGGCGTGCTCCAGGAACGTCGTGCCGTACAGCTGGGAGGAGAAGCCGGTGACCGGGGCGTACAACGGGCCCTGCGGATAGGTGCGTTCGTAACGCAGCTGCTCCCCGCTGTCCCGGGAGCCGGTGACCTTCGCGTCGCCCACCAGGATGTCGCCGCGGGGCAGGCCGTAACGGGCGATCGAGTTGCGCCGGTTGGCGGGGTTGCCGTCGTACTCCCGGGCCTTGACCACCTGGACGCGGGCGGCGTTGACGAGGAGGGCGAACAGCAGCAGGGCGCACAGGGCGCGGGCCCGCCGGACGTAGTCGGCGATGCCGCCCCGCCGACGGCCGTACCCCGCGCTCATGGCGCCACCTGCCCGTCGTAGTGGCGGCGGGCCGAGTCGCTCACCCGGATCAGCAGGGCCACGATCGCCCAGTTGGTGACGACCGAGGAGCCGCCCTGGGCGAGGAACGGCATCGCCATGCCGGTCAGCGGGATCAGCCCGGTCACCCCGCCCGCGATCACGAACACCTGGAGGGCGACGATCGAGGCCAGCCCGACCGCGAGGAGCCGGCCGAAGGGGTCGCGCAGGGCGAGGCCGGCCCGGTAGCCGCGCTCGACGAGCAGGCCGTAGAGGAGGAAGATCGCCGAGAGTCCGGCGAGGCCGAGTTCCTCGCCCGCGGTGGCCAGGATGAAGTCCGACTTGGCGGCGAAGCCGATGAGGACCGAGTGGCCGAGCCCGAGCCCGGTGCCGAGGGTGCCGCCGGCCGCGAACGCGAAGAGGGACTGGGCGAGTTGGTTGGGTCCCTGCCCGGCGTCGATCGAGGCGAACGGATGCAGCCAGTCCTCGATACGGCCGTGCACATGCGGTTCGAGCCGGCCGACGGCCAGCGCGCCGAACACCGCGAGCAGCAGGCCCACGGCGATCCAGCCGGTGCGCCCGGTGGCGACGTACAGCATGACGACGAACAGGCCGAAGAAGAGCAGCGAGGTGCCGAGGTCGCGTTCGAGGACCAGGACGCCGACGCTCACCAGCCAGATCGTGACGATCGGGCCGAGCACCCGGCCCGTCGGGAACTGCATGAACCACAGCCGGCGTCCCGCGTACGCGAGCGCGCTGCGGTTCGCGGCCAGGTAGGCGGCGAAGAACACCGCGAGCAGCACCTTCGCGAACTCGCTGGGCTGGATGGAGAATCCGGCGATCCGGACCCAGATCCGGGCCCCGTTGACGGCCGGGAAGAGGATCGGCAGGAGCAGCAGGACGAGCGCGGCGGCGACGCAGACGTACGCGTAGCGCTGGAGCACGCGGTGGTCGCGTAGCACCAGCACGACCATGATGAACAGGCCGACGCCCAGGGTGGACCAGACGAGTTGGGCGGGGGCCGCGCGGTCGCCGGGGGTCTGCAGGTCCAGCCGGTAGATCAGGACCAGGCCGAGTCCGTTGAGCAGCACGCCGATCGGCAGCGGCAGCGGGTCGGCGTAAGGGGCGCGCAGGCGTACGGCGAGATGGGCGACGAGCGCGAGGACCCCGAGGCCGGCGCCGTAACCGGCGGCGCCGGGCGGGACGGTGCCGGTCTTGGCCAGGCCGACCGCGCAGTAGCCGTACACGCAGAGCAGGACGGCCAGCACGATCAGGGAGAGTTCGATGCCACGGCGCCGGGGGAGGCGTTCGGCGGACGTGGGGGTCGGGGGCGCCGCCAGGGTGGTTCCGGCCTTGGTCATGTCCGGAACCTACCCATATAGTGCCGATTGTGGGTCTTGTTGGTCAGCACCAGCGTGGCGTGCGCCCCAGGGTGTCGATGTCGCGGGCCGGGCCCCAGGCCCAGGTGCCGTCGGTCAGCAGGTACCAGACGCGGTCGCCGTCTACGAGGTCGCCGAGGGCCCGGCAGTAGATGGAGACCTCCTCGCCGTTCCGGACGAACCGGATCCGCCGGCTGCCCCGCTCCGGCTGGTCCCGCAGCCAGATGCCGTCCGGCGCGGTGACGACGCCCCGGTAGCGGGCGGGGTCGCCGGTTCCGGGGGCGTAGGGGTCGTAGGGGGCGTGCGGGTCGCCGGTCTGGTCGACGCCGCCGGTGTTGCCGATCCCGACGGGGTGGTCGGGGTCGCCGGGGTCCTCGTACCAGCCACTGCCCGGGTCGGCACCGTCCCCGTCGCCGGCGAGGGCGGGTGTGGTGCCGCAGAGGGCGAGGAGGGCGGTGACGACGGCTATGACGGTACGGCGGCGGAACATCGGGCCTCCGGCGGGCGATCGGTACGGACCTGGACAATCGCCACGGTAGGAGGGGTGGGGGTGGTCCGCCTTCTGCGCTGGGCCGAAGGGGGCTGGGGACCGTGTGCATGTGCCAGCCGGTGAGGGCCGGTCGCGGGGGGGCGCGCCGACCGCGCCGGGCGCCGGGGGACGGGCGGGGACGCCCCCCCCCCCCCCCCCGCCCGCAGCCCCCCCCCCCCCCCCCCCCA
>NZ_JBFAXI010000044.1:0-70373 GCF_040680735.1 Streptomyces sp. NPDC051987
TCCCCCGCCCCCCCACCGCGGGGGCCCCCCCCCCGACCCCCCCCCCCCCCGCCCGTCCCCCGACCGGCCGCCGACGGCATCGCGTCCGGCGGGCCGTGCGCGGCGGGGGTGGGCCAAGGGGCGCAGGGGCCGACCGCCGCCGGCGGCCGGTCAAAGGCGCCTCCGGCGGCTCCTGTTCGGATTGACACCGGGCTGCCGGGGCCTCGTACTGAACCAGGAGACGCTTTTGGTCAAAGGCGTCTTTTTGGTGCATTCCACCACCCCCATCCCACCCCCCCATGGAGCCGCCATGACGGTGCAGCCACAGCAAGCGACCATGCCGACGGTCCTGGTGTTCGAGGACGACCCCGGCGGAGACCCGCTGCACATCAACATGCCCGTACCGCACCCCGTCCCCCAGCTGGACACCCAGCCCTTCCCGACGGCCATCGCGGAGACCGCGCCGCAGCCGAACGGCGCCGGGCCCGGCACCGAGGCGTTCCGCTACTGGGTGGCGGCCGACTCGCTCAGCCGGGCCGCCCAGACCTGGGGGCCGCTGGTCCCGACCGGGACGAAGTGGCATCCGCAGGTCGGACGCGCCCTCACGGCGCACCTCAACGCGGGGGACGACCTGAACGCCTTCTACGACCGCAAGGGCCTGTGGTTCTTCCGCTCCACGGTGGCGGGCGTCAACGTGGCGGCGTGCGAGAGCAACGAGGTCGTCCAGCACGAGGCGGGGCACGCGGTCCTGGACGCCCTGCGCCCCCAGCTGTTCAACATGGCGAGCGCGGAGACGGCCGCCCTGCACGAGGCGTTCGGTGACATCAGCGCCCTGCTGGGCTCGCTCCAGCTGGAGTCGCTGCGGATCGCGGTGCTGGCCGAGACGCAGAGCAACCTCGAGATGTCCTCGCGGATCTCCCGGATGGCCGAGCAGCTGGGCTGGGCGATCCGGCAGGGCCACCCGAACGCGGTGGACCCGGACTGCCTGCGCAACCTGTCCAACACCTTCTTCTACCGCGACCCGGTGCTGCTGTCGCCGAACGAGCCCGCGAGCAGGCTCTCCAGCGAGCCGCACTCGTTCTCCCGGGTCTTCAGCGGCGCGTTCCTGAAGATCGTCGCCGGGATCTTCCGGCAGCAGGACCTCCAGGACCAGGCCGGTCTGGGCCGGGCGGCCGAGATCGCCGGACAGCTCCTGGTGGACGCCGTCGTGGCCGCACCGGTGGTGTCCGCCTACTACGCCCAGGTCGCCGGTCACATGATCGCCGCGGACCACCGCCGCAACGGCGGGATGTACGGCCAGTCCCTGCGCTCGGCGTTCATCCGGCACGGCATCCTCTCCCTGGAGTCCGCCGCGTCCATCACCGAGCCGGAGGTGGCCCGCCGGGGCGCCGGGATGGCCGAGGCGACGCCGGGCGGTGGTGACGACGAGGGCCTGACCCCCGTCACGGTCCAGGGGACGACGTACGGCATCACCCAGCCGCTCACCCTCTCGGCCCCGGCGCAGGAGCGACGCTTCGGCATCGCGGGCTCCGACCCCGCCGGCGGCTCGGTGCGGCCCTCCGACCCCGACCGGGTCGCGACCTCGTACCTGGAGGACCTCTTCCGCCGCGGCCGGGTCCACGTGCCCGAAGAGCACCGCTCCGCCACGTCGTTCGCCGACGACAGCCCCTACCGGCTCAAGACGCACGAGATCACGCGGAGCACGACCAGTGAGGGGCTGACCCTGGTCCGGCGCTGCTTCGACTGACCAGCAGGTCCGGGACGTCCGAGCGGGCCGCCCGGGACGTCACCGGGAGAAGCGCAGACGACGGACGGTGAGCCGTCCGTCGTCCTCGCGCCTGATCACGTGTGTCGTCCCGGGCGTCGGCTCCTCGCCCTCGAAGACCGCATCGCCGCGGGCCAGCAGGTCCTCGGCGAACTTGTCGGCGGCCGCCAGGTCCTCCACCGGCCCCTGCACGGTCACCGTGAAACCGGCGTGTTCGAGCACTTCGCCGCCCAGCGCGGTGACCATGGCGACCACGAGCCGGGGGGAGACCACCCGCACGGGCACGGCCTCGGTCCCGTCCATGGCCGCGGTCGACGCGGACGGGCCCTGGCCGTCCGGCAGCCCGATCCGCGCCCGGAACACGGGACGGTCCTCCAAAGCGGCCCGGGTGAACACCGGATGTGGCGCGGTGCGCATCCCCGCCTCCCGTGCGAACGCCCGCTCCCGGACGTCCTCGCCCACGAAGACGCATGCGCCGGCCGGCGTTCCCCCGGTGCCCGCGACGGCCCGGTCGAAGATCCCGCGACCGTCCTTCGCGCCCCAGTGCACGAGGGCCGGGTCCGTGAAACGGCCGGGGAACGCCTCCGCCAGTGCGTTTGCCGCCCGTGCCGCGGCGCCGTCGCCCGGTCCTGGGTCGGAGATGATGCCCTGGCGCACCTCCCCGAGGGCGTCGAGCACGGCACCGACCCGCGGCAGGGGCCGCAGCCTCAGCGAGCCGTCGGGTTCCACCTGGGGATCCGCGAGGGTCCCCCCGATGTCGAAGAAGATCACAGACATGGGGAGTGCCTCCCCGCGCTGCGCACTTTCGACGCGGGACCGCAGGGGTGAAAGCGCCGCAGGGGAAGGCACCGCAAGGGTGTCGGCGCCGTGGGGGTGAAGGCACCGCAGGGGAAGGCCCCGCAGGGGTGTCGGCCGCTGGGTGAAGGCACCGCTGGGTGAGGGCGCCGCAGGGTGACAGCGCCCCAGGGTGAAGGCACCGAAGGGGCGCGCGCACCGCGGGTGTGACATGCGGTGGCGGCGTCCGGCGCGGGCTGAACCGCGCGGTGCTGGGTAGATTGGCTCTCCTGACGTGCGACCCCTACGCCGATCGTGCCGGAGTTCCCATGCCGTTCAGCCGTCTGGCCACCGCCACCACGCCCACCGCGCACATCGGACTCGGCCTGGCCGCGGTCGGCCGCCCCGGCTACATCAACCTCGGCCGCGAGGACGACCTCGGCGCGGACCGCAGCGTCGGCGCCCTCCGCTCCCGCACCCACGACCTCCTCGACGCCGCCTACGCCCAGGGCGTCCGCTACTTCGACGTGGCCCGCTCCTACGGCCGCAGCGAGGAGTTCCTGGCCGACTGGCTGACCGCCCACCCCGGCATCGACGACGTGGTCGTCGGCAGCAAGTGGGGCTACACCTACACCGCCGGCTGGTCGGCGGACGCCGAGACGCACGAGGTCAAGGACCACAGCGTGCGGACTTACGACCGGCAGCGCGCCGAGACCGCCGAGCTGCTCGGCGACCGGCTCGACCTCTACCAGATCCACTCGGTGACCCCGGACAGCCCCGCCCTCACCGACAAGGAGCTCCACGCCCGCCTCGCCGAAGCGGCGGCCACCGGTCTCACCATCGGCTTCTCCACCAGCGGCCCCGCCCAGGCCGACGCCGTCCGCGCGGCCCTCGCCGTCACGGTCGACGGTGAGCCCCTCTTCCGTACCGTCCAGTCGACGTACAACGCCCTGGAGACCTCGGCGGGGCCCGCCCTCGCCGAGGCGCACGACGCCGGGCTCACGGTGATCGTCAAGGAGGGCATGGCCAACGGCCGCCTGGCCGCCCCGCACGCCCCCGCCGCCCTCAAGGCCGTCGCCGACGAGACCGGGCTCGGTTGTGACGCCGTGGCGCTCGCGGTCGTCCTGCGCCAGCCGTGGGCCGGAGTTGTCCTCTCCGGTGCCGCGACGCTCACCCAGCTCTCCTCCAACCTCCACGCGGCCGTGGTCGACCTGGACGAGGACCAGCTGGCCCGCCTCGCCGCCCTGGCGGAGAAGCCCCGCACCTACTGGGAGCATCGCGGCAGCCTGCCCTGGCACTGAGCCAGAACCCGCCCTGACCAGCCATCGGTGAGTCACATCTGCCCAGGGTGAGACAATGATGTCTCACTCGGGCTAGACTTGTCTCATGGCCCTCGATCGTGACCACGTCCTGCGCAGCGCAGCCGCCCTGCTGACCCGCAAGTCCACCGCGACCATGGACGAGGTCGCCAAGGCCGCCGGGATCAGCCGGGCCACCCTGCACCGGCACTTCGCCGGGCGCGACGCGCTCGTGCGCGCGCTGGAGGCGCTCGGCATCGAGGAGTGCGAGGCGGCCCTGGACGCGGCCCGCCTGGACGAGGGCCCCGCCGCCGACGCCGTCCACCGCCTGGTCCGCGAGATCGAACCGGCCGCGGGCCTGCTCGCCTTCCTCTACACCGAGAACCAGCTCTTCGAGGGCGAGCAGCAGAACCAGGGCTGGACCCGGATCGACAACCGCATCGCGGCTCTCTTCCGGCGCGGTCAGCGCGGCGGCGAGTTCCGCATCGACCTCACGCCCGCCTGGCTCACCGAGGCGCTGTACGGCCTGCTGGCCTCCGCCGCCTGGGCGGTCTCCGAAGGCCGGGTCGCCCGCAAGGACTTCACCCACATGATCGTCGAGCTGTTGCTCGGCGGCGCACGACGAAGAGAGGAATCATGACCAGCACCGTGCAGCCGGCGCGCGTGGCGGAGACCGAGGAGCAGCGGCCGGGCCGCTGGCTCGCGCTCTCCGCTCTCGTGCTCGCCGTGCTGCTGGTGGCCGTCGACGCGACCGTCCTCGGCCTCGCGACCCCCTACATCAGCGAGGACCTGAACCCCTCCGGCACCCAACTGCTCTGGATCGGCGACGTCTACTCGTTCGTCATCGCCGGGCTGCTGGTCTCGATGGGCAGCCTCGGCGACCGCATCGGCCGCAAGCGGATCCTGCTCGTCGGTGCCACCGCGTTCGGCGCGGTCTCCGTCCTGAACGCGTACGCGACCACCCCCGGCATGCTGATCGCGGCCCGTGCCCTGCTGGGCGTCGCGGGCGCGACCCTGATGCCGGCCACCCTCGCCCTGATCCGCAACCTCTTCCACGACCCCCGCGAGCGCAGCCTCGCCGTCGGCATCTGGGGCGCGGCTGCCTCGGCCGGCACGGCCGTCGGCCCGATCGTGGGCGGCTTCCTGCTCGAACACTACTGGTGGGGCTCGGTCTTCCTGATCAACCTGCCGGTGATGGTGGTCCTGGTGCTCGTCGGCGCCAGGACGCTCCCCGAGTCCCGCAACCCCGACCCCGGCCCCTGGGACCTGATCAGCGTCGTGCTGTCCCTGGTCGGCATGATCGCCGTCGTGTACGCGGTGAAGGAGGCCGCGACGCACGGTCTCACCGGTGTGACCGCGGCCGCCGCCGTCCTGGGCAGCGTGGCCCTCTGCGGGTTCGTCCGCCGTCAGCTCACCATGCCCAAGCCCCTGCTGGACATGCGGCTGTTCCGCAACAGCGGCTTCAGCGGCGCGGTCCTCGCCGACCTGCTGACCGTGCTCGGCATGTCGGGCCTGGTGTTCTTCCTCTCCCAGTACCTGCAACTGGTCCAGGGCAGGCACCCGTTCGAGGCGGGTCTCGCCGAACTCCCGGCCGCGATCGGCGCGGTGGCGGCGGGCCTGGTGGCCGGCCGCGCGGCTCGCCGGCACTCGGTCCGGGCGGTGGTCTCCGGCGGTCTGGCGGCGGTGGGCGTGGCCCTGGCGGCCCTGATCACCCTCGCGCAGTCCACCGGTTACCCGGTCCTCGGCGCCGCCCTCCTGGTGGTCGGCGTAGGCGCGGGCTTCTCCTTCACGGTGACGGCGGACGTCATCCTCTCCAGCGTCCCCAGGGACCAGGCCGGCGCCGCCTCGGCGGTCTCCGAGACGGCGTACGAACTGGGGGCGGCGCTCGGCATCGCCCTGCTCGGCTCGATCGTGACGGCCGTCTACCGCGGCTTCCCGGACCCGCCGGGCACCCCGGCCGCCGCCCATGAGTCCCTGGGGGCGGCGGTGGAGGCGTCGAAGGCCATGCCGGCCGCCACGGCGACCGACATGCTGACCGCGGCCCGCGACTCCTTCACCCACGGCCTCCACCTGGCCTCGGGCGCGGGAGCAGCCGTCCTCCTTGCGACGGCGACTGCGGCGTGGTTCCTGCTGAAGAACCAGAAACTCTGAACCCCGCCCAGGGACAGCGCCCCGCAAGGGGCGCTGGGAACGGCGCGACCAGCCCCCACCCACCCGTACCCGGCGTGCGACGAAGTCCCCGGAACCTCATTTCTGGTAACCGAGGACCGTCATCATCCCGCTCTCCGAGTGGTACTGGTTGTGACAGTGCAGCATCCACAGCCCGGGGTTGTCGGCATCGAAGTCGAGCACCAGTTTGCGGTGCGGCAACACGATCGTCGTGTCCTTGCGCGCCCCCGCCGAACTGATCCCGGTGACCGAGAACGTGTGCCCGTGCAGGTGCATCGGATGCCACATGTCGGTCGCGTTGACGAGCGTCAGCCTCACCCGCTCACCGGCCCGCACCGCATGGCGTTCCCGCACGTCGTACGCCTTGTGGTCGAACCCCCAGTCGTACTTCTGCATCGTCCCCGTGATCCTGATCCGCAGGTCGCGGTCGGGAACCCGGTCGTCCATGGCGACGGACTCGGCCGGCAGCAGGCGGCGCGCCGGCACGATCTCGCGGTCCAGTTCGGCCGGGCGGACATCCGGCGACGGAAGGTTTCTCCCCTTGTCGGTGCGGAGGATCGCGAGCGCCTTGCCCTTCTTGCCCTCGGCCAGCGCGACGAGCGGGAAGACGCCGTCCTTGACGGTGACGAGGACGTCGTAGCGCTCGGCCATGCCGATGAGCAGCGCGTCGGTCCTCTTGTGCTGCACGGGATAGCCGTCGGTGTGGGTGACCGTCATGGCGTGGCCGCCGAGGGCCACCCGGAAGGCCGTCTCCGAGCCCGCGTTGATCAGGCGGATCCGGACCCGGTCACCGGGGCGGCAGCGGAAGACGGAGGGATTCGTACGCAGCCGCCCGTTGGCCAGGTAGTGCGGGTAGGCGACGTTGCCGCCCTCGCCGTGGAGCAGGTCGCTGTGGGAGTTGCGCAGTACCCGGTCCGGGCCGGTCGGTGCCTTGGACCGGGGCTTCGGGCCGGACGGCGACGCGGAGGCGTGCGCCGACGCGTGCGGGCTCGGGCTGCCGCGGCCCGGACCCATGCCCATACTCATGTCCATCGCCATCGACCCGCCCGGCTTGAGCTGGTCCAGCACCTGATCGGGGTGGGAGCCGCCGATGTCGTCCACCCAGTCGTCCAGGACGACGACCCACTCCTGGTCGTAGGCGAGCGGCTCCTTCGGGTCGTCGACGATGAACGGCGCGTAGAGGGCGCGGTCGGGCTGCATACCGACGTGCGAGTGGAGCAGATACGTGCCCGGGTGGGCGGCGACGAACCGGTAGATGAAGTCCGTCCCCGGCGCGATGGGCGCCTGGGTCAGGTCCGGGACTCCGTCCATGTCACAGCGCAGCCGCACCCCGTGGGCGTGCAGTGTGGTCTTCTCGGTGAGCTGGTTGGAGAGGGTCAGGCTGAGCACGTCACCGGCGGTGACGCGGACCAGCGGCCCCGGGACCGACTCGTTGTACGCCCAGCTGTGGACCGAGCGTCCGCCCAGATCCAGCATGCTCCTGGCGGCCGTGAACCTGATCATGCGGACGGGCCCGGACCCGCGCTTCCGCTCGGTCGCGAGCACTTCCGGGTCCGACGGGTTGACGTACCCCTTGGGCCCCTGCGGGACGAACGCCGCGGTGCCGGCCGTGTGCTGCGGGCCGGAGCGGGGCTCGGAGCCTGAGTCGCTACACGCCGCAAGTAGCCCCGCGCCGGCGGCAGCGAACGGAGCGCGGAGCAGGGTACGCCGAGAAGGTTTCTGCATGTCTGAATAAGACATGCTGTGTGCTCATATGGCCGGTAAATCCGGATGAATGACCGAAGTGTCGGGGCAGATTCCACCGGCAGGCGGACCCCGGGCGGGTGTCAGGCAGATGGCAGACAGACGGGCACGGACCACCGGTCCGTGCCCGTCTGCCGAAAGGGTGCCGTCAGGACCCCGCCGTCAGGCAGCCTTCGCCTTCGTGGCGTACATGTCCACGTACTCCTGCCCGGACAGCCGCATCACCTCGGCCATCACCGAGTCGGTCACGGCCCGCAGCACGTAGCGGTCCCGGTCCATCCCCTCGTACCGCGAGAACTCCATGGCCTCGCCGAACCGGACGGTGACCTTGCCGGGCCGCGGGATGCCCGCGCCGCCGGGCTGCAGCTTGTCCGTGCCGATCATCGCGAACGGCACCACCGGGGCGCCGGTCATCAGCGTCAGCCGCGCGATGCCGGTACGGCCCCGGTAGAGCCGGCCGTCGGGGGAGCGGGTGCCCTCCGGGTAGATCCCGAAGATCTTCCCCTCGTCCAGGACCCGCTTGCCCGTCATCAGCGCGGCGACCCCGCCGCTCGCGCCGTCCCGGTCCACCGGGATCATGCCCACGCCGGTGAAGAACCAGGCCATCAGCCGGCCCTTGAAGCCCTTCCCGGTGACGTACTCGTCCTTGCCGATGAAGAACACCTGCCGCTTGCTCACGAGCGGCAGGATCATCGAGTCGATGAAGGTGAGGTGGTTGCCGGCGAGGATGACCGGGCCGTCCCCCGGGATGTGCTCCACGCCCTCCACCTGGAGGCGGAACATCAGGCGCATGATCGGTCCGAGCACTGCCTTGATGAGCGCGAAGCGGGACAACGGGTCCTCCGATGTCGAGGGGCGGTATGAGTCTGTGCAGGTGAGGACATTACTCGCGGCTCCGGGGGAAGCGCACATCGGGAGCGGCCGGTTCACCGAGGTCTTACGTACTGTTGACGCTGGTTTACCTGGGGTGACGCCCCGGTGACGGGACACGACGCGCGCACGGCGATGTGACGGAAGTCGCCGACGGACCGTCACGCTCGCCGTCCATCAGCCATTCGGCGTCATCCGGCCGTTGGACCGGCGGTCTCCCTGCGGTCACGTGCGCAGCCCTACGATCGGCCCGCATCGAAGGGCGAAGGTCAGGAGGGCGCTCATGAACACGGACGGCTCGAACGAGCGGACGCAGGCGAACGGTACGACCGGACGGCGGGCGCTGCTCGGCGCCGCGGTGCTCGGCGCCGGCGGCGCGGTCCTCGGACTGCCCGGCGCGGCAAGAGCGGCCGAGGCCAGGCAGGCCGGTCACGGCGGCGGCCTGAAGAGCCTCCCGAAGCCGACCGTCATCGGCCACCGGGGCTCCAGCGGCTACCGCCCGGAGCACACCTTCGGCTCCTACGACCTCGCTCTCGACCTCGGCGCCGATGTCGTCGAGGCCGGCGACCTCGTCCCCACCAAGGACGGCCACCTGGTCTGCCGCCACGAGCCGGAGATCGGCGGCACCACGAACGTCGCCGACCATCCCGAGTTCGCCGACCGCAGGACCACCAAGACGCTCGACGGCGTGCCCACCACCGGCTGGTTCACCGAGGACTTCACGCTCGCCGAGCTGAAGACGCTGCGCGCGGTCGAGCGCATCCCGGCCAACCGCCCGCACAACACGCTCTACAACGGCCGCTGGGAGATCCCCACCTTCGAGGAAGTCCTCAAGTGGCAGGACGAGCAGACCCGCAAGCGCGGCAAGCAGGTCTGGATCTACCCCGAGACCAAGCACCCCACCTACTTCCGCCGCCTCGGCCTCGGCCTTGAGGAGCGGGTCGCCAAGCTGCTGCACAAGTACGGCAAGGACAAGCGGAACTCGCCGGTCATCCTGCAGTCCTTCGAGCCGTCCAGCATCCAGCGCCTGAACACGCTGGTCGACAACCCGCTGGTGGTGCTGCTCTCCGCCGCGAACTCGCAGCCCTACGACTTCGTCGCGACCGGCGACCCGCGCACGGTCGCCGACCTGATCACGCCGAAGGGGCTCCGCGAGATCGCCGGTTACGCCCAGGGCATCGGCCCCACCCTCGACCTGGTCATCCCCAAGGACGCGAGCGGCAACCTCACCACGCCGAGCACCCTCGTCGCGGACGCGCACAGGGTCGGACTGATCCTGCACCCGTACACCATGCGCAACGAGAACCCCTTCCTGCCGCCGGCCTACCGCAACGGCTCCGCCCCGGACGCCTACGGTGACGTCTTCCCGGTCTTCCAGAAGTACTTCGAGACCGGCATCGACGGCGTCTTCACGGACAACGCCGACACCGCGCTGCTGGCCCGCGCCGACTTCGTCAACGGTTGAGCCCTCGCACCCCCTTCGGGTGGCTCCCGGCCGCCCCGGCAACCTGCCCCGGGGCGGCGGCGTCGTTCGGCACATGACGCCCGACCTGGTCACCGCCCTGCGCCCGCTGCTCACCGCCGAAGCCTCGGCCGAGGCGTACGCGTCCGGCGGGGACCCCCGCGACCTGGAACAGACCGTCTGGCTCCGCCTGCTGGAACGCCTGGCGACCCATGGACCGCCGCGCGCGCCCGAGGACTGGCTGCGCCGGGCGGTCCGCGCCGAGTCCCGTCGAGCCCGGCGCACCGCCCGCCGGGAACGCCCCTACGCCGAGGACCCTGCCGACACCGGCACCCCCACCCCCGAACAACGCGTCCTCAGCACCGCCCGCCACCGCGCTCTGCGCGAGGCGGTGGTCCGCCTGCCCGGCCGCTGCCCCCGGCTCCTCCAGGCCCTGCTCTCCTCGAAGGACCTGACATACCGGGAGATCGCAGGGGAGTTGGGTATCTCACAGGGCAGTCTCGGCCCGGAACGTTCCAGATGTCTGGGTTGTCTGCGTCGATTGTTGACGCCGGAGGTTGCGCCCCGCGAAGTGCGGGGATAGGAGTGAGAACGACAGGCGATCAGGTGAGCGGGAGGCGTGCGCACATGGGCATGAGCGTGACCATCTCGGTGGCGACCGAGCAGGATGCAGAGCAGATCTTCAGGCTCCAGTACCTGTGCTTCCAGAGCGAGGCGGCGCTGTACGGCAACTACCGCATCGACCCGCTCGTCCAGAGCCTCGACTCGGTCCGCGAGGAGCTTGCCACCGACTGCGTCTTCGTCGCCCGGCTCGGCGAGGAGGTCGTCGGCTCGGTCCGCGGCTCGGTCACCGAGGACGGCGCCGCCGCCATCGGCAAACTCTGCGTCCACCCCCGCCTCCAGGGCCACGGCATCGGCGCCCGCCTGCTCCGCGCGGCCGAGGGGGCATTGGCGGAAGAGCGAGGCGCCAAGAAGTTCCGTCTGTTCACCGGCCACCGCAGCGAGGGCAACCTCCGCCTGTACCGGAGGGTCGGCTACGAAACCGTGGGCACCTCGAAGGGCGCGGACGGCGTCCCCATGATCGTCCTGGAGAAGCCGGCCAGTACGTACGCAACAACGGCTTGATGCAGCGCCCCTTCAGGGGCGCGGGGAACTGCGCGACCAGCTACCACGCACCCGCTGTCGCGCACGTTCCTCAACCAGCTTCCCCTTGGGCGCCCTTCCGCAACCAGTACAGAGCGGAAACCGGCAGGAGCACGGGAATGAACACGTACCCCATCCCGTAGTCCGACCACACGGTCGCATCCGGGAACGCGGAAGAGTCGACGACGGTCCACGTGCCCACGATCAACACCCCCGCGAGCTCGGCGGCGCAGCACACCTGCGCCACCCTGCGAGCCGTCTCGCCGCCCCGCACCAGCGTGTACGTGATGAACGCGTACACCACCCCGGCGACGGCGGACAGCGAGTACGCCAGCGGTGCCCGATGGAACTCGGTCGCGATCTGGTACGCGGACCGCGACAGGGCCCCGACCACCATCACCCCGTAGAACCACACCAGCAACGTCCCCGGCCCGCTGGTCAGCCGCCGCTTCGGCCTCTCTTCCACGGCCGTCATCTCACCTTCCCCAGATGTCATAGAGCCGCACCTCCAGCACGGCCAGCACCACACCGGCCGCGGCGACCGTCACCGAACCCCACCGCGTCCGCTCGGCCAGCGACATGAAAGCCGCGGCCGGCACGCACGCGAACGCGCCCAGCAGATAGGCGACGAAGATCGTCGTCCCCTGCTCCGGTTTCTCGCCCCGCGCCAGCAGCACGATCCCGGCGATCAGCTGGACCAGCGCCAGCACCGTCACCACGGCCATCCCGATGAAGTGCCAGTCCTTCGTCGGCTGGTCCCGGTACGCCGCCCAGCCGCACCACGCGGCGAGCAGCAGCGCGGCGACTCCGGTCACCAGCAGCAGGGCATTGAGCATGCGGTGACCTTATTACGGCCGAATCGGCCCGATGCCGTCGCCCCCGCCGGACTCCGGGCCGGCCGCGCCGACGGCGTGGCCACCGTGGCCTTGGCCACAACCCACCAGGCGCACGAGCCGGCCGCGGACCTCGTGGTGAAGGACCTCTCGGGCTTGTCCGCCCTGGTCACCGAGCACACCGCCGAGATGTCGGCCCGCGGCCGAGAGGTGTCCATCGCTGTCCAGCATGCGGACAGCGGAGGCCTGTCAGGACCGTAGGTCTGGTTTACTGATCGCATGACCACGACGAGCGACCGCACCCCTGCGACCGAGGCGACCATGACGCCCGGTGCTCGTTGTCTGTGTCGAATGTGCGCCTTCTAGAGGGCCCCCGCACCACCCCAGCGCTCGCGCCCCGAAGCGAGACCGGTGGCATGTCCGTACGACGCCACGACGCCCGTATGTGAGCCGAGCCGCCCCCCGCGCACATGTTCTCCCCGGTTCAGCGCCCCTGCGAGAACCGTGCCGCGTCCCTGAACGAACGCACCCGTGCGCCAGGGCACACCCACGCCCGCGCACTCGACAGTGACGGAAACCCACGTGATCACCACCACGGGCCTGACGAAGATCTATCGGTCCCACCGCTCCCACGGCCGCGAGGTCACCGCCCTCGACGGCGTCGACCTGCACGTCCGCGAAGGCGAGGTGTACGGCGTCATCGGCCAGTCCGGCGCCGGCAAGTCCTCGCTGATCCGCTGCGTCAACCTGCTGGAGCGCCCCACCGCCGGCACCGTGACGGTGGACGGACAGGACCTCACCGCCCTCGCCGGGCGCGGTCCCCGGGCCGGCAAGGAGCTGCGGCAGGCGCGCAGCCGGATCGGCATGGTCTTCCAGCACTTCAACCTGCTGTCCTCGCGCACCGTCCAGGACAACGTCGAGCTGCCGCTGGAAATCCTCGGAATGTCAGGGAAGGAACGTTCCCGCAAGGCACTTGGTCTGCTCGACCTGGTCGGACTCGCCGACAAGGCCAAGGCCTACCCCGCCCAGCTTTCCGGCGGCCAGAAGCAGCGCGTCGGCATCGCCCGCGCGCTGGCCGGCGATCCCAAGGTGCTGCTCTCCGACGAGGCCACCAGCGCCCTCGACCCGGAGACCACCCGTTCCATCCTCCAGCTGCTGCGCGACCTGAACCGCCAACTGGGGCTGACCGTCCTGCTCATCACGCACGAGATGGACGTCGTGAAGACGGTCTGCGACTCGGCCGCCCTCATGGAGAAGGGGCGGATCGTCGAGCACGGCACCGTCAGCGAACTGCTCGCGACACCGGGCTCCGAACTGGCCGCCGCGCTCTTCCCGGTCGGCGGCGAGGCCTCCGGCGACGACCGCACCGTCCTCGACGTCACCTTCCACGGCGAGGCCGCCACCCAGCCGGTCATCTCCCAGCTCTCCCGCACCTACAACATCGACATTTCGATCCTCGGTGCCGCCATCGACACCGTCGGCGGTCTGCAGATCGGCCGGATGCGCATCGAACTGCCCGGCCGCTACGAGGAGAACGTGGTGCCCATCGGCTTCCTGCGCGAGCAGGGTCTCCAGATCGACGTACTGGGCCGGGAGGCCCTGCTGGTGAAGGACGGTGCCCAGTGACCGGGACTGACTGGTCGGAGATGCAGCCCCTGCTCTCCCAGGCGTGTTGGGACACCCTCTACATGGTCGGCTGGTCCACGCTGATCGCGGTCGTCGGCGGGCTCCCGCTCGGCGTCCTCCTCGTCCTCACCGACCGCGGCGGCCTGCTCCAGAACGTGCTGGCCAACAAGGTCATCGGGCAGATCGTGAACATCGCCCGCTCGATGCCGTTCATCATCCTGATGGTCGCGCTGATGACCTTCACCCGCTGGATCACCGGGACGACCATCGGCCGCGAGGCCGCCATCGTGCCGCTCGCCGTCGGCGCCGTCCCCTTCTTCGCCCGCCTGGTCGAGACGGCGGTCCGCGAAGTGGACGGCGGCCTGGTCGAGGCAGTGCAGTCGATGGGCGGCAACACCTGGACCGTCGTCCGCAAGGTCCTCGTGCCCGAGTCGCTGCCCTCGCTCATCTCCTCCACCACGACCACGATCGTCGCGCTCATCGGCTACTCCGCCATGGCCGGCACGGTCGGCGCCGGCGGGCTCGGCGACATCGCCATCCGCTACGGCTACCAGCGGTTCGAGACCGAGCTGATGTGGATCACGGTCGCCATCCTCGCCGTGGTCATCTCGGCCATCCAGTTCGCCGGCGACTACGCGGCCCGCACGCTGCACCGCCGGGGCGGCCAGTCCGGCCCGGCGCCGAGGCTGCGCCTGCTGAAGGCGTCGACGGCCCCCACCGGCGAGACCGGCTGACCCCTACGGCACCCCACAGATTTCCCCGCACCACCCACCGCGGGGTCGCTCCACCCTTAAGGAAAGGCACTTTTCGTGCGTAACACCGCAAAGCTCACCACCGCCGTCCTCGCCGCCGGAGCCCTCACCTTCGGGCTCACCGCCTGCGGCTCCGGCAAGGACTCCGCCTCCTCCGACTACAGCGGACCGCTGGTCGTCGCCGCCAGCCCGACCCCGCACGCCGAGATCCTCGACTACATCAAGGACAACCTGGCGAAGAAGGCCGGCCTCGACCTGGAGGTCAAGGAGTTCACCGACTACATCACGCCGAACACGGCGACCGAGGACGGCTCGGTGGACGCCAACTACTTCCAGAACCAGCCGTACCTCGACGACTTCAACAAGAAGCGCGGCACCCACATCGTGCCCGTCGTCACGGTCCACCTGGAGCCGCTCGGCCTCTACTCCCACAAGGTCAAGAGCGCCGACGCGCTGAAGAGCGGTGCGACGATCGCCGTCCCCAACGACGCCGTGAACGAGGCGCGCGCCCTCAAGCTGCTCGCCGCCGACAACCTCATCACCCTCAAGGGCGGCGTCGGCAGCGAGGCGACCCCGCAGGACATCGCCAAGAACCCGAGGAACCTGAAGTTCAAGGAGGTCGAGGCGGCCCAGACCGCGCGCTCCCTGGACGACGTGGACGCCGCGGTGATCAACGGCAACTACGCCATCTCGGCCGGCATCAAGCCCGCCAAGGACGCCCTCGTCCTGGAGTCCGCGAAGAACAGCCCGTACGGCAACTTCCTCGCGGTGAAGAAGGGCAACGAGAAGGACCCGCGCGTGAAGAAGCTCGCCAAGCTGCTCACCTCGCCCGAGGTGAAGAAGTTCATCGAGGACAAGTACCAGGGCTCGGTCCTGCCGTCCTTCTGACCGTCCGTCCGTCCCACCGGCGGCACGTATACGGCGTATCGCCACGCACGGGGTCCACTCGCTCACCGCTGGGGGTGCCCCCACACCCTTTGGGTAGTGGGGGAGGACCCCGTCGTGCGGTTCAGTGGTTTCATGCTGCATGCTGGGCAGTTCGCGGGCTCTCACGGTCTGGGCCCGGACGTGTTTCCGAAGGTTACGGAGCGGCGCATGACGAGCACCTTCCCCAACATCTCCATCAGCACGGAGCGGTTGGTGCTGCGTCCCCTCGACGAGGACGATGTGCCCGCCCTGGCGGAGATGATGAACGACGAGCAGGTGGCCGCCTGGACCGACGTCCCCCAGCCGTTCACCGAATCCGGTGCCCGGCACTGGATCACCGACTACGCCCCCGCGGAGCGCGCCTCGGGCCGGGGCCTGGACCTCGCGGTCACCGAGTTCCTCACCCAGCGCCTGGTCGGCGTCATCCAGCTGACCAAGACCAACTGGCACATCCGCGCCACCGAGTTGTCGTACATCATCGCCCCCTGGGCGCGCGGCGAGGGCTACGCCTCCGAGGCCGCGCTCGCCACCGCACAGTGGCTCTTCGGCGACCAGAAGTTCGAACGCATCGAGTTGCGCACGGCCGCCGACAACACCGCGTCCCAGCAGGTGGCCCAGAAGATCGGCTGCATCAGCGAGGGCGTGCTGCGCAACGCCTGCATAGCCCACGTCCGCACCGAGGACGGCACCTGGGCGGACCTGCGCACCGACTTCATCGTGTGGAGCCTCCTCCCGGAGGACCTGGAAGGCGCCGGCGAGGAACTGGCCGGAAGTGACGGCTTCACCTCCTGGAACTGACGCCGAGGGACCTCGCCCCGCCGCGCGCCGGACACCTCCACCAGATACCCTCACGGAGCCCGTGCACAGGCACCGGACCCTGACGACCTGCGACATCCCTGGAGACTGACGACGATGGCCGACCGGGTCACGGTGATCGGCTGGGACGGCTCCCCCCTGACCGCCGCGGGGCGCGGCGCGCTGGGCGCCGCCACGCTCGTCGCGGGTGCGGCCCACCATCTCGACCTCCCCGAGGTGCCGCCCGGCGCCGAACGCATCCGCCTGGGCAGCGTGGCCCTCGCCGCCCGCCGCATCGCCGGCCACCGCGGCACCGCCGTGGTCCTCGCCGACGGCGACCCCGGCTTCTTCGGCGTCGTACGGACCCTGCGCGCACCCGAGTTCGGCCTGGAGGTCGAGGTCGTCCCCGCCGTCTCCTCGGTGGCCGCCGCCTTCGCCCGCGCCGGCATGCCCTGGGACGACGCGCAGGTGGTCGTCGCACACCGGCGCACCCTGCGACGCGCGGTGAATGTGTGCCGCGCCCACACCAAGGTCGCCGTCCTCACCTCACCCGGCGCCGGACCCGCCGAGCTCGGGCTGCTTCTGGAGGGCGTCCACCGCACCTTCGTCATCTGCGAGGAACTGGGCACCGAACGCGAGCAGGTGCACGTCGTCACCTCCGACAAGGCCGCCGACCACGCCTGGCGCGACCCCAACGTCGTCATCGTCATCGGCGGCACGCCCGGACCGGTGGCGGTGCCCGAGGGCGGCGGCTGGATCGCCGGCCGGGACCCCGCCGCCGGCCCCCGCGGCTGGGTGCAGCCCGACGCGGAGTACGGCGAGGGAGCCGCGCTCGGCGAAGGGGAAACGGATCTGCTGCGGGCCGCCCAACTCGTCCGGCTGGGGCCCCGGGTGGGGGACCTGGTCTGGGACATCGGCTGCGGCAGCGGCGCGTTCGCCACCGAGGCCGCGCGCGCCGGTGCCGCCGTCATCGCCGTCGACCGGGACCTCGCGGCCTGCGTCCGCAGCGAGTCGGCCGCCCGCAGATTCGGGGTCCAGCTGCAGATCGTGCACGGCAACGCCCCGCATGTCCTGGAGAACCTGCCCGAGCCCGACGTCGTCCGGGTGGGCGGCGGGGGAGCGGCCGTGGTGAACGCGGTGGCCGACCGCCGCCCGCAGCGCATCGTCACCCACGCCGCCACCCGCGACGCCGCCGAACTCGTCGGCCGCGACCTGACCGAGCACGGATACCAGGTCGAGTGCGCCCTGCTGCAGTCCCTCGAACTCGACACCAGGGCTTGGACGGAGACCGAGCGGAGCGTGGCGTTCCTGCTCAGCGGCGTGCTGCCCGAGCGCGCCCCGTGATCCTGTTGTCATACTTCGCGCGGTAGGCTGGCCGATCGCTGCACTACACCAGTGGCCCGGAAGTTCGTTCGTCAATGTCCGGAAAACACGCCTCTTTTGGGGCGGGTGTGGTACGGCGGAACCGGGGACGCGCAACGTGGCGCAGTCCACAGCGGGCTGTCGCGGATCATGCTGTCGCGACGGTCGAACGGCCGGGACAATGCCACTGAATGGCTTTGTCGCCTTTTCCGGCGGGTCGTTCGTGCCGCTGGGCACGCACGCTCGTTCTTGACTGCGGGGGCGGTCGGTGCGCCGCCCCGGGCGAGCAGGTCGTAGAAGGCACTAACCGATGGGCGAGGGGTACGCATGACGGACACCGGCCAGGTCCCGGGCGAGGGACTGCCGGAGAGCGCAGGCATGGTGGAACAGCCGGGCGTTCCCGCACACGGCGCGTACACCTACCTCTCCGAGTCGCCCGCCGAGGACGAGGACCTGCTGCTCCCCGGCGCCCAGGGCGCCTGGGGCAACGAAGTGCCGCCGCCGGCCCCGGAGCCGGTCGTCGAGGCCGTCCACGAGCCCGGCCCGCACGAGACGGGCGGCCGGGACAGCGGCTCGGTCGACCTCACCGCCGTCCGGCTGCCCAGCTCGGTACCGGCGTCCCCGATCCTCTCCGTGCCGCACGACCCGGCGGCCGCCCCGGCCCCGCGCCGCCCCTTGCACCTCGGCCCGCCGATCCCCGACGCCTCCGCCAGCCCGGTCCGCTCCCTCGCCGACCGCGGCCCGGCCGGGGCGCCGGTACGGCAGCCGGGCGTGCCGGCGGTTGGTCCCGAGTATCTCGACGTCCAGCCGCCGCGCGAGGCCGTACCGCCGTCCGCGGCCCCCTGGGGGGCGCCGCAGCCGGCGTCTGCCTTCCCGCCCGCCGCACCGCAGGCCGCTCCGGTGGCTCAGGCGGCCGCACCGGCCCCGGCCGCCGAGGCGGTTGCTCCGGTTCCGGAGGCCGTCGCCGTCGCGGCCCCCGCCGCTCCTGCGGTCGCGCAGCCGCAGCCGCAGCCCGCGGTCGCCCACGAGCCGCACCCGGTCGACGCGTACGACGCCGCGCAGGCGGCCGTCGCCCGGATCGCCACGGCGGCCGTGGCCGCGACCGCCGCGGCCGAGCCGCAGGCACCTGTGGTCGGCATCGCCGCAGAGCCCGAGCACGCGCACGGCCCGCAGGGCGCGGCCCAGCCGGTCGACGGAAGCGGCCCGGTAACGGTGGCGGAGCCGGGAGACG
This sequence comes from Streptomyces sp. NPDC051987, assembly GCF_040680735.1. NCBI lineage: Bacteria > Bacillati > Actinomycetota > Actinomycetes > Kitasatosporales > Streptomycetaceae > Streptomyces > Streptomyces sp. NPDC051987. The sequence goes on from NZ_JBFAXI010000044.1 coordinate 18,730, forward strand.
AGCCGGCGGCCGATCCGGTGGCGCCGGAGGCTGCCCGGACGCCGCAGGCTCCGCAGTTCGCGGGAGCTCCGGGGACCGCAGAGGTGCCGCTCGGGCCGGGCGGGGTGCCTGCGCAGGCGGCGCCGACGGACGCGGTGAGCCAGGAGACTCCGCAGGCGGGGCCGGTACCGGGCGCCGACGCGGCACCCGGTGCGGCCGCCGGGACCGAGGCCGCGGCGGTGGTGGCGGAGGAGGCCGGTCAGCCGCTCGCGGAGCCGGTCGCCGAGGCCGTGGTGACCGAGCCGGAGCCGCAGGCCGTGGCGCCGGTCGCGACCGAGCCGGTCGCGGGGGGCGGGACGTCGGAGCCCGGCCCCGCACAGGCGGGCCCCGCACGTGAAACCGCCGAAGCCGCCGAAGCCGCCGAACCGCAAGCCGTCGAACCCGAGGCTGTCGTGCCGGAAGCCGTCGTGGCCGAGGCCGCAGTGCCCGAGGTCGGCGTACCCGAGGCCGCAGTGCCCGAGGCTGTCGTTTCGGAAGCCGCTGTGCCCGAGGCCGCTGTGCCCGAGGCCGGCGTGCCGGAAGCTGCCGTGTCCGAGGCCGGCGTGCCGGAAGTCCTGGCGGCGGAGTCCCTCCAGGGCCCGGAAGGCCTTGCCGTCGAGCCCGCCCAGCCGGTGCCCGCCGCGCCGCCGGTGCCGGGACAGCCCGCTGAGGCCGCCGCCGAGGAAACAGTGCCGGTCGCCGCCGCCGAGGAAGCCGTGCCGGCGGCCCAAGCACCCGTCGCCGCCGAGGCCCCGCAGCCGCCCCAGGCGCCGGAACCGCTCGCGGCGGCCGTCCCGGAGGCCGAGCAGGTCGCCCCGCCCGCCCCCGCCGAGGTCCCCGCGGCGGCTGTCCTACCGCCGTCCGGGACCCCCGACGCACGGCCCGACCAGCCGGCCGACGGCGTCGTCCCCCTCGCGGGCCCGCAGATCCAGGGCGGCGCGCCCGCCCCCGAGGCGACCCCGACGGCCGCACAGCCCCTGGCCGCCGCGGGCCCGACGGAACCGGCGCCGGAGCCGCCGCTCGGCGAGTTCGTGGCCGTCGACGGCCAGGTGCCGACCACCCCGCACCTCGCCCCGACCCCGCCGCACCCGCTGGTCCTCCCCGCCCAGGACCAGGGCGGCGAGTCGCTGCCCGAGCAGGCCGCGACGGTCCCCGCGCCCCGCGAGGCCGAGCCCGCTGCGCTGCCGGAGCAGCCCGATGTCGTACAGCACGCGGAGGACCTGGACACCAGGGCCGCCGACCAGGAAGAAAGCACGGCCCCCGTGGCAGAAGCACGTCAGTCCACCGGCCCGGCCGCACCCGCCTACGACGACGCAGAGCGCGAGGCCGTCCTCAAGGTCATGCGGGAACGCCGTGACATCCGCAACGGCTTCCGCAGCGACCCCATCCCGCACGAGGTGCTGCTGCGGGTCCTGGAGGCCGCGCACACCGCGCCGTCCGTCGGCCACTCCCAGCCCTGGGACTTCGTCGTCATCCGCTCGGCAGACACCCGCCGCACCATGCACGAACTGGCCATGCGCCAGCGCGAGGCCTACGCCAAGTCCCTTCCCAAGGGCCGGGCCAAGCAGTTCAAGGAACTGAAGATCGAGGCGATCCTCGACACCCCGGTCAACATCGTCGTCACCGCCGATCCGACGCGTGGCGGCCGTCACACCCTCGGCCGTCACACCCAGCCGCAGATGGCGCCCTACTCGGCCGCCCTCGCCGTCGAGAACCTCTGGCTCGCCGCGCGTGCCGAGGGCCTCGGCGTCGGCTGGGTGAGCTTCTTCGACGAGCGGGAGATGGTGCGCGCCCTCGGCCTGCCCGAGCACCTGGAGGTCATTGCCTACCTGTGCGTCGGGTACGTCGACGAGTTCCCGGACGAACCCGAGCTGATGCAGGCCGGCTGGTCCAAGCGCCGCCCGCTGTCCTGGGTGGTCCACGAGGAGACGTACGGCCGCCGCGCGCTGCCCGGCGAGGACCCGCACGACCTGCTCGCCGAGACCGTCGCCAGCGTCCGGCCGCTGGACGCCAAGGCGCTCGGCGAGGCCTGGGAACGGCAGAAGCGGATGACCAAGCCGGCCGGCGCGCTCGGCATGCTGGAGATCATCTCCGCCCAGCTGTCCGGGCTGTCCCGGCAGTGCCCGCCGCCGATCCCGGAGCCCGCGGCCGTCGCGATCTTCGCCGGCGACCACGGGGTGCACGCGCAGGGTGTGACGCCGTGGCCGCAGGAGGTCACCGCGCAGATGGTGGCCAACTTCCTCGGCGGGGGAGCGGTCTGCAACGCCTTCGCGAGCCAGGTGGGCGCGGAGGTGTGCGTGGTCGACGTCGGCGTCGCCTCCGAACTGCCCGCCACGCCGGGCCTGCTGCCCCGCAAGGTCCGCGCGGGCACCTCCGACATGACGACCGGCCCCGCGATGACCCGCGAGGAGGCCAAGCAGGCCATCGAGGTGGGCATCGAGACGGCCCGTGACCTGGTCGCGGCCGGTAACAAGGCGCTGCTCACCGGCGAGATGGGCATCGCCAACACGACTGCGTCCGCGGCCCTGATCTCGGTCTTCACGGGCGCCGACCCCTCCGAGGTGACCGGTCGTGGCACCGGCATCAACGACGAGACGCTCGCCCGCAAGACCGAGGTGGTCCGGCGTGCCCTGGAACTCCACCAGCCGGACCCGGCCGACCCGATCGGCGTCCTCGCCGCGGTCGGCGGTTTCGAACACGCGGCGATGGTCGGTCTGTTGCTCGGCGGCGCCTCCCTGCGCACCCCCGTCATCCTGGACGGCGTGAGCGCGGGCGCCGCGGCCCTGGTGGCCCGCGCGATCGCCCCCGAGGTCCTCGCAGCCTGCATCGCGGGCCACCGCAGCGCGGAACCGGGCCACGTGGCGGCCCTCAACAAACTCGGCCTGCGCCCCCTGGTCGACCTCGACCTCCGCCTCGGCGAGGGCACAGGCGCCCTCCTGGCCCTCCCCCTGGTCCAGAGCACGGCCAGAGCCATGCACGAGGTGGCGACCTTCGACTCGGCGGGCGTGACGGAGAAGTAGGAACCCGCCCCTGGGGCGACCAGCCGGTTGCCGAGACCGTTGCGAGGACGAAAGGCCGTCACCGCCCCGGGCGACCGGCAGGCCGTCAGCGGCTGGCGGCGGACGATGCTCCGACCGCCGCGCGCCGACCCCAGCCACCGGCTTCCGCGCCACCGTCCACCGGCTCCGGGGCTGTCGCTTATCGGTTACCGACTTCCTGGTCGTCGGCTCTCGGCTCGGGTCGGTTGCTTACCGGTTACCGGTTACCGACTTCCTGGTCGTCGGCTCTCGGCCACCGGCTTCCAGGCCGTCGGCCACCGGCTCCGAGGCTGTCGCTTACCGGTCAGCGGCTTCGGGGTCGTCGGCTCTCGGCTCGGGGGCTGTTGCTTACCGGTTACCGGCTTCCGTGCCGTCGGCCACTAGCGCTACGCGCCTGTCGCTTGCGCCACTGCCGCGCCGGGTTCCCCGTCGGCCGGCCCGGTGGTTGTGGGCAGTCGTTCCGCTGGGGCGGAACGGGTGGGCACAACCACCCACGACCCCGCACCCGGCAGACGACGCCCAGCCACCGGACACCTGTCCCGCCCCCCTCCCACCCCGCTTAAAATGCCCACGTCAGGGCACCAGACGCCGCCGCCACCCAAGGGAGCCGCCCCCTCATGGCCGAACACCCCGCCTACCCCGTAGGCCTCCGCCTCGCAGGCCGTCGCGTGGTCGTCGTCGGCGGTGGCCAGGTGGCTCAGCGCCGCCTTCCCGCCCTCATCGCGGCAGGCGCCGACATCACCCTCGTGTCCCCGGAAGCCACCCCCTCCGTCGAGGCGATGGCCGACGCCGGCGAGATCACCTGGACCAGGCGCCCCTACCAGGACGGCGACCTCGGCGAAGCCTGGTACGCGCTGATCGCCACCAGCGACCCCGCCGCCAACACCGCAGCCTCCGCGGAAGCGGAACGGCACCGCGTGTGGTGCGTCCGCGCCGACGACGCCGACCAGGCCACCGCCTGGACCCCGGCGACCGGCCACAGCGAGGGCGTCACGGTCGCCGTCCTCACCACCGACGCGCGCGGCCGCGACCCCCGCCACACCGCCGCCATCAGGGACGCGGTCGTCGAGGGCCTGCGCGACGGCACCCTTGTCGCCCCCCACCACCGCACCCGCACCCCCGGCGTCGCCCTGGTCGGCGGCGGCCCCGGCGATCCGGACCTCATCACCGTCCGCGGCCGTCGCCTGCTCGCCGCCGCCGACGTCGTCATCGCCGACCGCCTCGGCCCCCGCGACCTCCTCGCCGAACTCCCCCCGCACGTCGAGGTGATCGACGCGGCGAAGATCCCGTACGGCCGCTACATGGCCCAGGAGGCCATCAACAACGCCCTGATCGAGCATGCCAAGCAGGGCAAGTCGGTCGTACGCCTCAAGGGCGGCGACCCCTACGTCTTCGGCCGGGGCATGGAGGAGGTCCAGGCCCTCGCGGAGGCCGGGATCCCGTGCACCGTCGTCCCGGGCATCTCCAGCTCGATCTCCGTGCCGTCCGCCGCCGGCATCCCGGTCACGCACCGCGGCGTCGCACACGAGTTCACGGTGGTCAGCGGCCATGTCGCACCGGACGACGAGCGCTCGCTCGCCGACTGGCCCTCCCTCGCCAAGCTCACCGGAACCCTCGTCGTCCTGATGGGCGTCGACAAGATCGGCAGGATCGCCGAGACGCTGGTCGCACACGGGAAGTCCCCGGACACGCCCGTCGCGCTGGTCCAGGAAGGCACGACGGCCGCTCAACGCCGGGTCGACGCGACCCTCGCCACGGTCGCCGAGGTCGTCCGCGCCGAAGAGGTGAAGCCCCCGGCGGTCATCGTGATCGGCGAGGTCGTCAACGTCGGCGTGGACGCGGGCCCGTGGCCGGCCCCCTGAAGCGCACTGACGTAACCCCGGGTAACACAACCCGTTCCAGCCCGTTGGCACCACACCCAGGACAAGGCAGTATCACCCTGTGGCCGATCTCATCACCGTCGAGGATCCCGACGACCCGCGCCTGCGCGACTACACAGGCCTGACCGACGTCGAGTTGCGCCGCAAGCGCGAACCGGCCGAGGGCCTGTTCATCGCCGAAGGCGAGAAGGTCATCCGCAGAGCCAAGGACGCGGGTTACGAGATGCGTTCCATGCTGCTCTCCGCCAAGTGGGTCGACGTCATGCGCGACGTCATCGACGAACTCCCGGCCCCCGTCTACGCGGTCAGCCCCGAGCTCGCCGAGAAGGTCACCGGCTACCACGTGCACCGCGGCGCCCTCGCCTCCATGCAGCGCAAACCGCTGCCGACGGCGACCGAACTGCTGCGCACCACCCGCCGGGTCGTCGTCATGGAGTCGGTCAACGACCACACCAACATCGGCGCGATCTTCCGCTCGGCGGCCGCCCTCGGCATGGACGCGGTGCTGCTCTCCCCGGACTGCGCCGACCCGCTCTACCGGCGCAGCGTGAAGGTCTCGATGGGGGCGGTCTTCTCCGTGCCGTACGCCCGTCTCGACACCTGGCCCAAGGGGCTGGACTCGGTCCGCGAGGCCGGGTTCACGCTGCTGGCCCTGACTCCGGACGAGAAGGCCCGCAGCCTGGACGAGGCCGCCCCGCACCGGATGGACAGGGTCGCCCTGATGCTCGGCGCGGAGGGCGACGGCCTCTCCACCCAGGCCCTGGTCGCCGCCGACGAATGGGTGCGCATCCCGATGTCCCACGGCGTCGACTCCCTCAACGTGGGCGCGGCGGCCGCGGTCGCCTTCTACGCGGTGACCACCGGCCGCCCCGAGGCGTAGGACGCCCGCCCGCTACTCCCTGAGAGCCACGGCCTTCGCCGCCACAGTGCCGGAACCGGGCACGCCCATCCCGTGCGCGGGCCCGGAGCAGCCCTGCGCCAGCGCGATCCCCAGCGCCACCAGCAGCGTCACCACCACGAAGACGAACAGCCGCTGGCGCAGCAGCCGCGGATTGGCGGGCCGCCGTCCGGTACCCGTGGGACGCGGCGCCGGACGCCCGGTACCGCCGCGCGACGCGGGCCGGCCGCCGGTGCCGTTCCCCGGCCGGGTGCCGTTGCCGCGCGGGGCGGGCGTGGGCCGCGAGCCGTTCGGCCGCGACGGCACACTCCCGGCCGGCCGCGGACCGCTGCCACCGCGTGACGGGGCGTTGCCCCGCGGCGATCCGCCCGGCAGACCGGGGGAGGACTGCGGCCGCCGCTGGGTGCGCTGCGCATCCGGATAGGTGTCGGCGAGCCGCCCGGTGGGCCGGTCCGCCTCCGCGGCACGCTGCGCGGGCGGCCGCACGTCGGCCAGCCCCTGAGCCTCGCGCGCGGCGATCTCCTTCAGTCGGAGCGACAGCTGCAGCGTGCTGGGCCGGTCTTCCGGATCCTTCGCCAGGCAGGCCCGCACCAGGGGTGCGAGCGCGTCCGGCACCCCGTGCAGGTGCGGCTCCTCGTGCACGACCCGGTAGAGCATCACTTCGGAACTGCCGTGCCCGAAGGGAGAGTCACCGGTCGAGGCGTAGGCGAGGGTCGCGCCGAGCGAGAAGACGTCCGTGGCGGGGGTGACCGCCGCCCCCCGCACCTGCTCGGGGGCGAGGAACCCGGGGGAGCCGACGGCCGTACCGACGTGGGTGAGGGTGGACGCGCCGGTGGCCCAGGCGATGCCGAAGTCGATGATCCGCGGCCCCTTCGGGGACAGCAGGATGTTGGACGGCTTGAGGTCCCGGTGCACGACCCCGGCCTCGTGCACGGCGACCAGGCCCTCGGACAGCGCCGCGCCGACCGCCGCCGCGTCCGCCGCGCCCAGCGGGCCGTCGTCGGCCACCTTGTCGTGCAGCGAGGGTCCGGGCACGTACTGGGTGGCGAACCACGGCCGCTCGGCGTCCAGATCCGCCGCGACCAGCCGTGCCGTGCAACCGCCCCTGATCCGCCGGGCCGCCGAGACCTCACGGGCGAAACGCGAGCGGAACTCCTGGTCCTCGGCCAGATCGGGCCGGATCACCTTCAGCGCGACCCGCTGCCCCTTCTTGTCGGAGCCGAGATAGACCACGCCCATGCCGCCGGCGCCGAGTCTTCTGTGAAGCCTGAACGAGCCGACGACGCGCGGGTCCTCGCGCCTCAGGCGCATCATCGCCATGTTCATCCCCGCTGCCCGGTCCGTCTGACGTGGCACAGCTTACGTTTACCGGGCCGCCCGTGCGCAGAGGCCGCGCCCTCTCGGCCCGATGGATTGTCAGTGCCGGGTGCGAGACTTGAGGAGTGGTCAGGAAGGCGCCGTTATCGGCGCCTTTGAGCACCTCGCTGCTCCAACAAGCCGTCACAGAAGGGGGATTGATGCTGTGAAGGGTGACCGCGTGGAGATAGTCGTGGACGCCGGTGACACCACCCGCACCTACGAGGTGGTGGCGAGCAGGGCGGGCCGCCGGGTGGAGACAGCGGTCCGTCGAGGGGTGGTGGAAGTGAGCGAAGTCACGCGAAGCGGCACCGTCGTCCGCACCGCCCGCTTCATGGCGACCCGGGTCCTGGCCCTCGTCGAGCAGCCGGTTCCCCGCGAGGACAGCTCGGAAAAACCGGGAAGGACCGGGCACCCCCTCCGGGAAGACCCCGAGGGGTAGGACGAGACGCGGTCCACGTCTCCACCCAGAGGAGTAGACCGCAGGTCACGGCTCATCCTCTCGGAGGCCCGCGATTCGGTACGAGGGCATGACGTCCCCGAGGCGCCGCGCGCCTAGATTTGATGTCAAGCGGCGGGTGCAGCACTCGTCCCCCGAGGTCAGACGCCCGCCGCTGCCAACGACAACTGAGCACGGTCAGGAGAGGGACCATGGCCCTTACGGCACAGCGGACACACACCACCCGCCCCCGCCGAGAGGGCCGTCGCCACCCGCTGGTGGCGACGCTGATGGCCCTTCCCCTGGCGGCCCTGCTCCTGCTCGTCTTCGACGGCTGGGAGACGGTGGCCACACAGGCGTCGTCCGTGGGAGTGATGCTGGGGCGCTGAGCGGCGACCCCAGGCCCGGAAGAGCGGTCCGGGCGGGGACATCCACCCATGAAACCCCGTGGGGACGGGGGTGCGGCGGACGGCAAAAATGCCGGCGCAGCTGGGGAGCTGCGCCGGCATTGCTTTCCCCCACACCGGCACCCTGCCCCTCGCAGGCCACGCGCCAGCCCTGGCTGCGGGCAGCCGGGCCCCTTGCGGACCGCGTGCCAGCTCTAGCGGTCGCCCGTCGTGCCGCTTGCGGACCGCGTCCTACCTCCAACTGCGGGCAGTCGCGCCGCCTGCGGACCAGGTCCTGGCCTGGCCCCAGCTGCGGGCAGTCGTGCCGCTGGGGCGGCACGGGTGGGCGCAGCGGCACCCCGCTGGCGCGGGCGAGCCAAACCCCGGCCCGACCCCAGCCCGTGCAGTCGGCAACCCCGGCCCACCGCACCCCACGTACCCTCGCCGCAGCACAGCCGCACGCCCCGGGGGACCCCATGACCGCAGACCTGATGCCCGAACTGACCGCCAGGATCAGAACCGTCGCCCACCCCGACGCGGCCCCCTGCACCTGCGTCGACGGCACCACCACCCTCGCCCACCGCCCCGACACCACGGTCCTCCGCCACGCGGAAACCGTCGCCAAGGCCCACGCCCCCGGCACCGACCCCGCCGCCCTCACCCTCCGCCTGACCACCGCCGCCCGTCTCCCCGACGTCTTCCTGCCGCCCCTCACCCCGGCCCCCGCCGCCTTCGTCGACGACCGCCCGGTCACCCTCTGGCCGTACGGCACGCCCGTGGACCCCGACACCCCGGGCGCCGCCCCCTGGGAAGCCGCCGCGACCCTCCTCGGCCGCCTCCACCGCGCCCCGGCCACGCCCGGCACACCCCCGATGCGCGGCCCCGCCAAGGCGGCCCACGCGATAGCCCGCCTCCGGGAAACCCTGGCCGGCACGGCCCCCCACCCCGCCGCCACGCCCCTCCTGCGCGCCTGGTCCGCGTTGCCCGCCTGGGCCCGCGGCGAGGCACCGATGCCCGGCCGCCCCCGCACCCTCTGCCACGGCGACCTCCACCTCGGCCAGCTGGTCCGGCACCCGGCGCCTGACGGCCCGTGGCGGCTCATCGACGTCGACGACCTCGGCGTCGGCGCCCCCGCCTGGGACCTCGCCCGCCCCGCGTCCTGGTACGCGTGCGGCCTTCTCCCGCCGGACGCGTGGACCCGTTTCCTCGCCGCGTACCGCGCGGCCGGCGGCCCGGCCGTACCGGAGGACGGCGGCGACCCCTGGCCCGCCCTGGACGTCCCGGCCCGCGCCCTCACCGTCCAGACCGGCGCCCGGTACCTCGCCAAGGCCATCGCGGCGGACCGTCCGCTGGACGAGGTCGAGCGGTCCCTGATCGACGCGTGTGCCCGGATGGTCTCCGGCGGTTGACCCGTGACCTCGCGAAGTAAGGTGCAACCGACCCGGAGCGGACGGAGTCTGTCCTGGGGAGACGCGAAGCAGTTCTTACGGGCGAGGAGTTGAGCCGACCATGCAGTGTCCGAAGTGCCATGCGCCGATGCACACCTACAACCGCAACGGCGTCCAGATCGAGCAGTGCAGCGGCTGCCGGGGCATCTTCCTCGACTACGGCGAGCTGGAGGCGCTGACCCAGCTGGAGGCGCAGTGGTCCAAGCCCGTGCCGCCGCCGGCTCCGCAGGCGTACCCCGCTCCGCAGGCGTACCCCGCTCCGCAGGCGTACCCGGCCCCGCCCGCGCCCGCCTGGGGCGCCCCGCACGGTGGCGGTCACCACGGCGGCGGCCACGGTGGACACTACGGCGGCCACGGTCACCACGGCCACAAGAGCTGGGCGCACATGCTTTTCTCCAGCTGACCGCACGCAGAAGCCCCGGCCGTCTGAGGCGGCCGGGGCTTCTGCACCGTGTGGACGATACTGGGATTGAACCAGTGACCTCTTCCGTGTCAGGGAAGCGCTCTCCCGCTGAGCTAATCGTCCTCGGGCCGTGATCCAGGGGTCACGGTGACTGCGTGCGCGATACTGGGATTGAACCAGTGACCTCTTCCGTGTCAGGGAAGCGCTCTCCCGCTGAGCTAATCGCGCGGGACGGATCCAAGGTCCTGCGACCAAGATCCAGTGGACGATACTGGGATTGAACCAGTGACCTCTTCCGTGTCAGGGAAGCGCTCTCCCGCTGAGCTAATCGTCCTTGGAGGTGGAGACGGGATTTGAACCCGTGTAGACGGCTTTGCAGGCCGTTGCCTCGCCTCTCGGCCACTCCACCAGGAGTGTAGGGGATCGGGAAGACCCCTCGTTCCTTCGAGCGGACGACGAGGCTCGAACTCGCGACCTCAACCTTGGCAAGGTTGCGCTCTACCAACTGAGCTACGTCCGCCTGTCGTTTCGGTCCGCTCTCGCGTCCCGGCGACGTGTTGAACTCTAGCGGATTCCCGGGCCAGCACAAAAACGCGTTTGCGCAGCGTGCTGCGCCGGACCCGGCGGATGACGTGGTCAGGGCACCCTCGACGACACGCCCGGGTCACTCCCAGGACACCCGCCATAGACTCGACGACGTGCTCCATCATGCTCCTCTCGCCCGGTTCGGCGGCCGCGTCGCCACCGGCCTCCTCGACGTCACCAGCGATCCCGCGGCCCTCGACTCCTCCGGATTCTGGGCCGTCTGCGCGGATTTCGAGGGACGGCTGACCTGCGCCCGCTTCGGCGACGTACGGGAGGAGCCGGTGCCCGCGCCGGTGCCGGGGCGGTGGCGCGGCCCGGCGGTCGGCGACTGGACGTCGTCCCTCGACCGCGAGGCGTACACGGCCGCGGTGCGGCGGATCCGCGCGCACATCGCGGCCGGCGAGGTCTACCAGGCCAACCTCTGCCGCGTGCTGTCCGCGCCGGTCGCCCCCGACGCCGACGTGGACGCCCTGACCGCCCTGCTGGCCCGCGGCAACCCGGCGCCGTACGCCGGAACGATTCGCCTCCCGGAGCACGGGGTGGAGACGGCCACCGCCTCGCCCGAACTGTTCCTGCGCCGGACGGGGCGGACCGTCGAGAGCGGGCCCATCAAGGGCACCGGCCGCACCGAGGCGGACCTCCTGGAGAAGGACTACGCCGAGAATGTGATGATCGTGGACCTGGTCCGCAACGACATAGGCCGGGTCTGCGCCACCGGCACCGTGACCGTCCCCGACCTGTGCGTCGTGGAGAAGCACCCGGGACTGGTCCATCTGGTCTCCACGGTCCGGGGGGAGCTGGGCCCGGACACCGGCTGGCCCGAGCTGCTGACCGCGGCCTTCCCGCCCGGCTCGGTCACCGGCGCTCCGAAGTCGAGCGCCCTGCGGATCATCGAGGCCCTGGAGACCGCGCCCCGCGGCCCGTACTGCGGCGGCATCGGCTGGGTCGACGCGGACCGGGGCACCGGCGAGCTGGCCGTGGGCATCCGTACCTTCTGGATCGACCGGGAGGCGGGCGCCCTGCGGTTCGGCACGGGGGCCGGGATCACCTGGGGATCCGACCCCGAGGGCGAATGGCGGGAGACCGAGCTGAAGGCCGCCCGGCTGCTCGCGGTAGCGTCTGGTACGTACGACGTGAACGGAGGGGTCTGAGGTGAAGATCTGGCTGGACGGCGGGTTGCGGGACGTGGAGTCCGCGCGTGTCTCCGTCTTCGACCACGGGCTGACCGTCGGGGACGGCGTCTTCGAGACGGTGAAGGCGGCCGAGAGCAGGCCCTTCGCGCTCACCCGCCACCTCGACCGGCTGACCCGCTCGGCCCGGGGCCTGGGCCTGCCCGACCCCGACCACGACGAGGTCCGCCGGGCCTGCGAGGCGGTCCTCGCGGCCAACCCGATGCCACTGGGCCGGCTGCGCATCACCTACACCGGCGGCCACGGCCCCCTCGGCTCCGACCGCGGCGACCGCGGTCCCACCCTCGTGGTCGCCGTCGGCGAGACCAGCCGCCGCGCCGACTCTACTGCCGTGATCACGGTCCCCTGGACCCGCAACGAGCGCGGCGCGGTCACCGGCCTGAAGACCACCTCCTACGCCGAGAACGTCGTCGCTCTGGCCCGCGCTCACCAACACGGCGCGTCCGAAGCCCTGTTCGCCAACACCGTCGGGCAGCTCTGCGAGGGCACGGGCTCCAATGTCTTCGTCGTCCTCGACGGCGAGATCCACACCCCGCCGGTCGCCTCCGGCTGCCTGGCCGGCATCACCCGTGCCCTGACCGTCGAGTGGACGGGCGCCCGGGAGTCCGACCTGCCCCTGGACGTTCTGGAGCGGGCCGACGAGATCTTCCTCACCTCCACCCTGCGCGACGTCCAGGCCGTGCACCGCGTCGACGACCGCGAACTCCCCGGAGCCCCCGGCCCGGTGACCGCCAAGGCCATGCGCGTCTTCGACGAGCGCTCGGGCGACGACCTGGATCCGTGAGCGCCCGGATCACGTGAGCGCCCGGATCAATTGAGCGGACACGGGCGTCTTCGACGGGTAGAACACCCCTGATGACCACGACCCTGCGGCCGATCGAGCCGCTTCAGCACGGCCCTGACGGAACACTGCTCCGCCGCTTCCAGGTGTGCGTGAACAGCAGGCCCGTCGGCACCCTCAGCCTTGAGACGTCGGAGCGCTCCGGCCCCGGGGTGGCGCGGATCACGGACCTGCGCATCGAGGAGCCCGACCGCCGCCGGGGCCGGGGCACCGTGGCCGCGCTCGCCGCGGAGGAGGTGGCGCGCGGCTGGGGCTGCCGGCAGATCGAGGTGGAGGTGCCCGCGGCCGCGGAGCCCGCGCTGCGCCTCGTGGGGGCGCTCGGGTACGCCCTGCGCAACCGCGGTATGGAGAAGCGGCTCGGCGACACCCCGCCCGGACTGCCGCCGGGAAGCCGGGCCCGCGACCTGACCGAAGCCGAGTACGAAGGGTGGCTCGCGCACGCCACCGAGAGGTACGCGCGCACGTGGGGCGAGCGGGGCGTGCCCGAGGCCGAGGCGTGGGAGAGGTCACGGCGCGACCACGCGCGGCTGCTGCCCCGGGGCCTCGCCACGGAGGGCGTCCGGCTCAGCGTCCTCGAACACCAGGGGACGCGCGTCGGCGTCCTGTGGCTGGACGTCCGCGCGGACGACGCCTGGGTGTACCGGGTCGAGACCGAACCGGAACACCGGGGACAGGGGCACGGCCGCACGCTCATGCTGCTGGCGGAGGAGCAGACGATCGCCGCCGGAAAGCACGTCCTGGCTCTCAACGTGTTCGCCGGCAACACCCCGGCCGAGCGGCTCTACGAGTCGCTGGGGTACCTCATCCGCTCGTACTCCTTCTACAAGGACCTGATCTGAGGCCCTGATCCGAGGCCCAGCGGGCCAGGGACCGGGGCGGTCACTCCTGTCCGGCCAGCAGCCGGTCCGCGATCTGCTCCACGCGCTCGCGCAGCCCCTCCTGGCTCTTGCCGCCGTCGAGGCGTTCACCGCCGATGACATAGGTCGGGGTGCCGGTCACGCCGATGGCCTTGCCCTCGGCCTGGTCGGCGTCGACGATCAGGATGTGCCGGCCGTCGATCAGCGCGGTGTCGAACTCCTCGGCGTCCAGGCCAAGTTCACCGGCCACCTCGACCAGGAACGGCTCGCCCCCGCGGTCCAGCTCCGCCACCCGGCCGAGGACCGCTTCGACGTACTCCCAGCCCTTCCCCTGCTCCAGCGCCTCCTCGGCGGCCTGTGCGGCGGCGAAGGCGTGCCGGTGCTTCTCCAGCGGGAAGTGCCGCAGCCGCAGCTCCAGCCGGTCGCCGTACCGGGCGCGCAGGGCACGGAGATCGTCCAGGGCACTGCCGCAGTCAGGACACTGCAGTTCACACCAGACGTCGAGAACCAGGGCGCCGGTGCGCTCGGGGGAGTCGTTCATGCCGTCCAGTCTTCCAGCCCGCGCCCCACCGACCCAATCGAGCCGCCGCACGCCGGCCGTCGCGGCTCGTACCTGGGGTGGAGGTGACCCGGAGAGGACCCCGAGATGCCCCTGATTGTCGGGGCTGGGCATGGATCGCACGGGCCGGGCGGTGCACGATGGAAGGGGCGAGGCAACGCGTGCGTGAGGCCCGCCCCCGCCCCGCCCGACACCGCCCGCAGGAGGACCGGATGATCGCCGAGACAGTCTGTTCCGCCGTGTCCGCGGCGGGCCTGGGCATCGCCGTGGTCACCGCCTACCGCAAGCGGTACCTGGCGGCGGCCCGCATCGCCGCCTACTCTCTCGTCCCTGTCGGCCTGGTCATGACGGGTGTGGTCGGCTGGCTCGCCGACACCGCCTTCAGCCCCACCGCCTGGGCGGGCTTCGGCGTGCTCGGCGTCGCCTGGGCCCTCTTCGCCACCACCCGGGCCGTGGAGCGCCGGCGCGGCGGCACGCGCGGCACCCGGGCCGAGCGGAAGGCGGCCGCCCGGGGCGCGCAGCGCGACGCCGTCGCCCCCGCCGCCTCGGCACCGTCCCTGGGTCCGGCCGCCCGTCCGGCCGCCCAGCCCTCGGCGGCTCCCCGGAGCACCAGCTCGGGTGACGACTTCAGCGACATCGAGGCCATCCTCAAGAAGCACGGCATATGACAGTCACATGAGGCATTGAAACGACACAGTGTGCTCCCGGCGTGCGCCGAAGTGTTCAGAGGGTGGGCGCAAGCGAAACGGACATCGAGGAATTCGGCGAACTCCCGCGCATTTCGGGCGTGTTGATCGCGCGCGGGGTGTCCGCTGGGACATCATCGCCGCGAGATGCTGGACACGAAACAGAGCGAGGCCGCGCCGCCGAAGGACGAGCCCCGCGGGTGCCTCTTCGCCCTTTCCCAGCCACCGCTGATGATCTTCCTAGCGGTGATCGGGTGTCTGCTCCTCATGGCTGCGCTGCACGACCTGCTGTGGCTGTGAGCCGTACCCGCCAGTCCCGGCGCCACCCGCCGGGACCGGCGTCGGCATCGATGCCGCCCCCGGCCTCCCGGGATCAGCCGGCCGCCTCCTTGCGGCGTGCCCGGTACGCGGCGACATGCAGGCGGTTTCCGCAGGTCCGGCTGTCACAGTACCGACGCGAACGGTTGCGGGAGAGGTCCACGAAGGCGCGTCGGCAGTCCGGGGCCTCACAGCGCCGCAGCCGCTCCTGCTCACCGGCGACGACGAAGAACGCGAGCGCCATCCCGCAGTCGGCGGCGAGATGGTCGGCCACCGAGGCGCCGGGCGCGAAGTAGTGCACATGCCAGTCGTAGCCGTCGTGGTCCGTGAGCTGGGGCGTGGTGCCCGCGGCGGCGACCAGCTCGTTGATCATCCCGGCCGCGGTCCGGGCGTCGGGAGCGGCGAAGATCCCCGCGAACCGTCCGCGGACCTTGCGCACCGCCGAGAGGTCGAACTCCGACAGCACACCCACATCGCTGATGTTGTGGTTTCGTACGAAATCCTGGAGAGCCGCGACATCGGCCAGTCCGTCCGCCGCCGTGTCGTCCTCCGGTGCGGTGTTCACCAGATCCACCACGGCGTCGAGAGAACACCGGGTGTCGTGGGTGATCAGCACGTTTCGCTCCCTGGCCTGAGGGTCGGGCGGGCGCCCGCCGATGGTGGCCGATGGTAGCGACATACGGCGGCGCCGCACCGCGCCCTGTCCCACTCGTGACTGTCCAGGAGAACGCTCACCGCGCCCCGGCGGTTCCCCGGAACGCGGACACACCGGTGCCGCCCCGTGACGGAACACGGTGGCGGCGCCGGTGCTGCCGTATGCGGTTGTCTTGGCCCGAGCCGTCTCCCCGAGTGGACGGCGCCGGGCGGCCTGCAGGGGCTGTGCCCTAGCTCTCCGCCAGGATGTGGGAGAGCTCCTGGTCGAGATCGAAGTGCCGGTGTTCCGTGCCGGGGGGCACGGCGGCGTCTGTTCGCTTCAGGAAGGATTCCAGGGCCCGCGCCGGGGCTTCGAGCAGAGCCTCCCCTTCCGGGGAGCTCAGGGCGATGCACACGACGCCCTGACCGTGACTGCGGGACGGCCAGACGCGGACGTCGCCGGTGCCGGTGGGGCGGTGCAGCCCCTCGGCGAGGAGGTCGCGGGCGAACACCCACTCGACGGTCTCCTCGGCTCCGGTGTGGAAGGTGGCGTGCACGGCGTAGGGGTCGGCCGTGTCGTACCGCAGGCCTGCGGGGACAGGCAGGGAGGACTCGCTCGACACAACGAGGCGCAGGTGCAGCTCGCAGCTGACCGTGGTGTTCATAAGCGCCAGGGCCTTTCGCTCAGTGTGCGCTCGGGGATTCGCACGTCGGCGAAATCGACATGCCACCTACGGTGCCGTTGTAAACCCCTCTGAGTGTTTTGCGTGTGTTTACGTAACTCTTCCGGCCGAGAACCTGAACGCGATCTACGACCATTCCGGTGACCGGAATCGCTCAGGTAGGGTTTGGTCGTATGAATACGGGGAGTAACGAACCGGGCGGGGCCACGGTGGCCTCGGACGGGAGCGAGGTGGACGGGACGACGACGGACCGGGCACGTGACGAGCGGGGGCTCGGATCGCGGGCGCCCGAGTTCATCAAGGCGCGCCGGGTGCTGCACCTGAGCTGGCAGGTCGGGGTTTTCGCGGTCGGTCTGGCGATCGTGGCCGTGGGCATCGTCCTGCTGCCGTTGCCCGGACCGGGCTGGGTGGTCATCTTCGCCGGCATGGCGGTCTGGGCGACCGAGTTCGTCTGGGCCCAGCTGGTGCTGCGCTGGACGAAGCGCAAGGTCACGGAGGCGGCCCAGAAGGCCCTGGACCCCAAGGTGCGCCGCCGGAACCTGACGCTCACGGCGATCGGCCTGGTGATCGTGGGCGCCGGGGTCGGGATCTACCTCTCCCGGTTCGGGATAGTGATGCCCTGGAAGATCGAGGAGTGATCCGGCCGCCGGTCACGGGCCCCGGCGACTGGTCAGGGGCACCCCCTGACATGGGGTAATGTTCTTCCTGTGCCCGGGCGATTAGCTCAGTGGGAGAGCGCTTCGTTCACACCGAAGAGGTCACTGGTTCGAACCCAGTATCGCCCACCCGGAACCACGGCCCACCTGCCAGAGAGCAGGTGGGCCGCGGTCGTCTCCAGGCCGCGCGGCCAGGGGCTTGCCGCCTACGGCCACCGACCGCGGCGCGGCTGTGGCGACGGAGGCGCAGGGCGCGCGACGATCGGCGGCCCGCCCCGGCCGGACAGCCGCCGAGCGGGTCACGGGATGCCCCGCCGACGCCGACGGCGGTCGCACCGTCGGCGACGAGCGGTGCGGGCGGCACGCACCGAGCCGCCCTTCGGCGGTGCGTCGCCGACACCCCAGATGGACCAGAGCGCGGACGGGACGTGGACGCTTGATCACCCTCCGCCTAACAGGCGGGACGAGCTGCCGTGTTCCCGGAGGTGACCGCGAACCACCTGGCCAGGCCCCGTCCGCTGGCCCGCCGAGCCGATCGCAAACCGAACAGAACCCGATCACCGGACCCGGTCTCCCGCCCGCCGCCCGCCGCCCGCCGCAGTGGTCGGAGGTGTGCGCACTGGCGCCCTCACCCCGGTCCAGGAGTCGAGCTGCGGCACCAGCCAGACCTCAGCCCGCCCTGGCCCTCGCTCACCCTGCGCCCCCGCGCCCCCCGCGCCCCCGCGCCCCCCGCGCCCCCGCGCCCCCCGGGCCGCCCCCACCGCCCCCGCGGCGGGCCCTGCCACCCCCCGGCAGCCCCCGGAGCAACCCTCGCCCCGCCCCGCCCACCCTCCACCGCCTCCGTCCCCGCCTCCGCCCCGAAGCCAACCCGTAACACCCGCCCCCCGTAAGCCACTTCGCGTTCGACCACCCGACCGCGCGCCGCTCACCAGCGATGTCGTCCACCCGGCACCCCCGCCCCTTCGCCGCGCCGCCTCGCCCGCTCGCCCACCCCCGCAAGAAATTCCTGTGCGAATCATTGACGCCTCACCGGGCCCTCCGTAACTTGTGCCAGCAAGCGCTTACTTGAAACGATTCATGCAAGCGTCGGCGACGCTGCGGGGAGGGGCCCGACTGTGGGAACCAGCAGGAATGTGGAGAGGCGCACCATCCTGAAGGCGGCCGGAGCGTCGGCGGCCGTGCTCGGGCTCGCCGGGACGGCCGGGTGTGGCGGCGGCACCGGTTCCGGGGACGGCACGGTGACGATCCGTTACTCCTGGTGGGGTGCGGAGGAACGCGCGCAGAAGATCAACAAGACCATCGCGCTCTTCGAGCAGAAGTATCCGAAGATCAAGGTCAAGACCGACTTCCAGACGTATGCGTCCTTCTGGGAGAAGTTCCAGACGCAGGCCGCCGGCGGAAATCCCCCAGATGTTTTCCAAAATGCCGTCACCTTTCTCCGGAAGTACGACAAGCGAGGAATTCTCCTTGACCTCAGGTCACAGGTGCAGGCCGGAAATCTGAGCCTGGATCACTTCCGGGCCGGGGTGACCAAGGTCGGCGAGGCCGACGGAAAGCAGCTCGGAATCCCCGTCGGCTCCAACACCATGGCGCTGGTCATCGACAAGAAGGTCTACGAGAAGGCCGGCGTCGAGCCGCACGCGGGCTGGACCTGGGACGACTACTTCAAGGCCCTGAAGACCATCCACGACCGGACCAAGGTCGCGGGGGACACCGGCTACTTCACCATCATGTACCTCTACGACCTCTACCTCCGCCAGAACGGCAAGGCGTTCTACACCGACGACGGCCTAGGCTTCGACAAGGCCGACCTGACGGAGTGGTGGACCGACGGCTACAACCGCGTCAAGGCCGGCATCGTCACCGATCCGAAGGTCGTGGCCCAGGACTTCCCCAAGTCCTCCCTCTCCGCCGGTCACGGCGCCTCTGAGTTCACCTGGGACAACTTCACCGTCCGCTACTCCGCCGAAGGCGACAGCACCTACGGCCTCGCCCCGATCCCGACCACCGACGGCAAGCACACCGGGCAGTACCTCGCCTCCCTGATGCTGAGCGCCTCCGCCCGCACCGCTCATCCCAAGGAGGTCGCGCAGTTCATCGACTTCATGGTGCACGACCCCGAGGTCGGCAAGGTCATGGGCTACGACCGGGGCATCCTCGCGAGCACCGAGCAGTACACGGCGTACCGGCCGACCGACGCGGTGAACAAGGAGATCGCGCAGTACGAGGCCGACACCGCCAAGGCCGGCGTCCTCGGCACGATCACCCCGCACCCCTCCGGTGCCGACACCATCGAGGCCGCCTTCCTGCGCATCGGCGGCGACCTCGGCCAGGGCAAGACCAAGGTCTCCGACGCGGTGAAGCAGTTCTTCACCGAGTCCGAGGCCGCCTTCCAGGCCTGATGGGATCTGCCGTGACGCTCGTCCAGGACTCCCCGCCCGCCGCCCGCGAGCCGCGCCCCGCCGCCCCCGCCGGGCGGCGGCCGGGCCGCCGGCGCGAGAACCTCGCCGGCTACCTCTTCATGTCCCCGTGGATCGCGGGCTTCCTGCTGCTGACCGCGGGCCCGATGGTCGCCTCGCTCTACTTCGCGTTCACCGACTACAACCTCTTCAACACCCCGAAGTGGGTCGGCCTCTCCAACTTCACCAGGATGTTCGGCGACCCCCGCTGGCAGAAGTCGGTGGCGGTGACCGCGAAGTACGTGGTCATCGGCACCCCGCTGAAGCTGCTGCTCGCCCTCGGGGTGGCGCTGCTCCTCGCCCAGAGCCGACGCGGCCAGGCCTTCTACCGGGCTGCCTTCTACGCCCCCTCGCTCATCGGCGCGAGTGTCTCGGTCGGCTTCGTCTGGCGGTCCCTGTTCTCCGACGGCGCGATCGTGGACCGGGGGCAGACCTTCTTCGGCCGGCACGTCGGCGGCTGGGTCGGCAACGCCGACTGGGTGCTGTACTGCCTGGTCGCGCTGACCGTCTGGCAGTTCGGCGCGCCCATGGTCATCTTCCTGGCCGGCCTGAAGCAGGTGCCCAGGGAGCTGTACGAGGCGGCCGAGATGGACGGCGCCGGGCCGCTGCGCAGGTTCTGGAACATCACCCTGCCGACGATCTCCCCGGTGCTGTTCTTCAACGTGCTCCTGGAGACCATCCACTCCTTCCAGATCTTCGGCTCGGCCTACGTCGTCTCCAACGGCACCTGCGGACCGGCCGACGCCACCCTCGTCTACACCTGCTACCTGTACGAGCAGGGCTTCAGGAACGCCCAGATGGGCTTCGCCGCCGCGATGGCCTGGATGCTGCTGCTGGCCGTGGCCCTGGTGACGGCCGTCCTCTTCTGGTCCCAGAAGAAGTGGGTGCACTACGAGGAGGACGCCCGATGAGCGCGATCACCACCAAGGTCACGGACACGGTCGGCCGCAGGCGGGCCGGATCCCTCGGCTGGCACCTCGGCGCCCTGCTGATCCTCGCCGTCATCCTCTACCCGGTGGTGTGGGTGATCGGCGCCTCGTTCAAGCCCAGCAAGGACATCATCAACAGCCTCCAGCTGTTCCCGTCCCACCCGATCGTGTCCAACTTCAAGGGCCTGGCCGACGGCATAGCGGACATCAGCATCTGGACGTTCTTCCAGAACTCCCTCTTCTACGCCGTCGGCGCCGTCGTCGGCGTGCTGGTCTCCTGCTCGCTCACCGCCTACGCCTTCGCCCGCATCCGGTTCACCGGCCGCAACCTGCTCTTCTCCCTGATGATCGGCACCCTGCTGCTGCCGTACCACGTGCTGTTGATCCCGCAGTACGTGATGTTCCAGAAGCTCGGCTGGATCAACACCTACGTCCCCCTGCTGATCGGCAAGTACCTCGCCACCGAGGCGTTCTTCGTCTTCCTCATGGTGCAGTTCATGCGGAACCTGCCCAGGGAACTCGACGAGGCGGCCCGGCTCGACGGCTGCGGGCACGTCCGCATCTACTGGTCGATCGTGCTGCCGCTGTGCCGGCCCGCCCTGATCACCAGTGCGATCTTCACCTTCATCAACGCCTGGAACGACTTCATGGGCCCGCTGATCTACCTCAACGAGCCCGGCAAGTACACCGTCTCCCTGGGCCTGATGATGTTCCGCGACTCGGACGGCGTGGCCGCCAACTACGGCGGGATGATCGCCATGTCGCTGGTCGCGCTGCTGCCCGTGCTGCTGTTCTTCCTCGCCTTCCAGCGCTATCTGATCGACGGAATGGCGACCTCCGGACTGAAGGGCTGATGACGTCGTGGCCGACGTGCGAGCAAGGCCGTCCGTCTTCGCGGAGCGGTTCGGCGTCTTCGCCGAGTGTCTCCTCACCGGGGTGTGGATCGCCATCGGATCCCTCGGGGTCGTCACCTACCCGGCCGCCTTCGCCGCCGGCGCCCGGCATCTGCGCCGCCGTACCGGTCAGGTGGGCGGCGGCTGGCGGGAGTTCACCCGGGACTTCCGGGCCGCCCTGTCCGGCGGGTGGGCCGTCGGGCTGGCCGGGTGGGGTGTGGTCGCCGCCGCCTGGGTGGACGTCCAGGCGGTGCGGGCCGGGCTGCCCGGCGGGCCGCTCGTCGGGGCCGCCGGTCTGTTCGCGGTGATCGGCCTCGTGGTCGCGGGGGTGCGCGCGGCGGCCGTCTGGACGCCGGGCGACCGCTGGCGCGCCCTGCTCGCGGCGGCCGGCCGCCGTACCGTCCTCGACCCCGGCGGATCCTTCCTGCTCGTCGGCGGAGCGGTCCTCGTCGTCTGTTCCGCCCTGCTCGTGGCGCCACTGGCGGTGCCCGTACTGGGTGCTCTCGCGGGGGCGGCCGTGGCCGCGGAGGAGCGCTACCGGCGCCGCCGCGGCTGACCGGTCCGGCATCCGGGCTGGCGCTCCCGCGCCGGCTTCTCCTCTGTCATGTCCCTGACCGCACCGCCCCCATCTCCGCCCCATCCCCGACCCCATCCATGACCGCCCCCGCTCTCGCACGGAAAGGAAAGGCGGACCATGTCTCCCATTCCCCGCAGGTCCCTCCTCAAGGCGGCCGCCGTGGCCGGCGCCGCCGCCCAGTTCAGCTGGGCACTGGGCGCGAAGAACGCGCAGGCCGCGCCCGGAGCCGGGGCCGCCGACGCGGACCCGGTGACGCTGGACTGGCTGGAGGACGGCGGCCTGGGCGCCGCGCCCGGCTCGACGGTCGGCGTGCCCTGGCCGAAGGGCGTCTTCCCGGCGGACCAGGCCTTCGCACTGACCGACGCGGACGGCAAGGACGTGGCCGTCCAGTCCTGGCCGATCGCCTACTGGCCCGACGGCTCCCTCAAGTGGACCGCGCACGCGGTGAGTTCCGGGAACGGCGAGCTGACCCTCGCGGCAGGCGAACCGGCCGCGCCCGCGCAGCGGGTCACCGTCGACCAGCGCGGCGGCACCGTCGACGTCTCCACCGGCGTGATCGCCGTGAAGATCGGCAAGAACGGCTCCACCCTCGTCAAGTCCGTCACCCGGGGCTCCACCGAGATCGCCACGAACGGCCGGCTGGTCCTCCTCCGCCAGCCCGAGATCGAGGACGAGGACCAGGGCACGGTCAGGACGGAGCGTTTCGACGGAGCGATCGACTCCGTCACCGTCGAACAGGACGGACCGGTCCGGGCCGTCGTCCGCGTCGACGGCAGACACCGCAGGGGCAGCCGCAGTTGGCTGCCGTTCTCGATCCGCCTCTACTTCTACGCGGGCGCCGACTCCTTCCGCATGGTCCACACCATCACCTACGACGGCACCCAGGAACCGGGCAGGGCGAGCGGCGACTTCATCCGCGGGCTGGGCGTCCGGTTCAGCGTGCCGATGCGCGACGAGGCGTACGACCGGCACGTGCGGATCGGCGGCGAGGGAACCGGCCTGCTGCGGGAGGCCGTCCAGGGCATCACCGGCCTGCGCCGCGACCCGGGCGCGGCCGTCCAGGCGGCCCAGTACGCGGGGGAGAAGCTGCCCGACCCGGCCACCTGGGACCAGCGCGTCACCACCCGCCTGCAGTACATCCCGCACTGGGGTGACTACACCCTCGCCCAGCTCTCCGCCGACGGCTTCACCCTGCGCAAGCGCACCAGGAAGGGGTACGGCTGGATCGCGGCCGGCGGCGGCAGGCGGGCCTCCGGATTCGGCTACGTCGGCGGGGCGAGCGGCGGACTCTCCTTCGGCCTGCGCGACTTCTGGGAGAAGCACCCGGCGCAGCTCGACATCCGCGACGCCCACACCGACACGGCCGAGGTCACCCTCTGGCTCTGGTCGCCCGAGGCCCAGCCGATGGACCTGCGCTTCTACCACGACGGCATGGGCCAGGACACCTACGCCGAACAGCTCGAAGGCCTCAACATCACCTACGAGGACTACGAGCCCGGGTTCGGCACCCCCTACGGCATCGCCCGCACCTCCGAACTCCTCTTCTGGGCCAACGAGTCGACCCCGTCGGCGGACGCGCTCGCCGAACAGGTCGCGGCCGTGCGGACCTTGCCGCAGCTCACCGCACCCCCCAGGCAGCTCATCAAGGCCAAGGTCTTCGGCCCCGGCCTGTTCTCCGAGCCCGACCGCTCCACCGCCGCCAAGGCGAAGATCGAGGACCACCTCGACTTCCTCTTCACCTACTACAAGGACCAGGTCGAGCAGCGCCGTTGGTACGGCTTCTGGGACCACGGCGACTTCATGCACACCTACGACACCGTGCGCCACCAGTGGCGGTACGACGTCGGCGGCTACGCCTGGGACAACTCGGAGCTCTCGCCCGACCTCTGGCTCTGGTACGCGTACCTGAGAAGCGGGCGCGCGGACATCTTCCGGTTCGCGGAGGCGCTCACCCGGCACACCGGCGAGGTCGACGTCTACCACATCGGCCAGTGGGCCGGCCTCGGCACCCGGCACGGCATCCAGCACTACGCGGACAGCGCCAAGCAGCAGCGCATCGCCAACACCACCTACCGGCGCTTCTACTACTTCCTCACCGCCGACGAACGCGTCGGCGACCTCATGGCCGCCAACGTCGACTCCGACGAGACCTTCCTCGTCCTGGACCCGCAGCGCAAGGTCCGCACCGACCCCTACACCCCCGACCGGCACGCCCTCTCCATCGGCTTCGGCACCGACTGGAGCGGCCTGGTCTCGGCCTGGCTGACCGAGTGGGAGCGCAAGGGTCCCAAGTGGGAGAAGGCCAGGGCCCGCGTCCTGTCGACCATGGCGGGCATCGCCGCCCAGCCCAACGGCTTCGTCCAGGGCAGCGGTCTGTACGACCTCGACACCGGCAGGTTCGCGACCGCCACCACCCCGGTGGTCTCCGTCTCCCACCTCTCGGCGGTCTTCGGCCTCAACGAGCTCTGCGCCGAACTCATCTACCTGGTCGACCTGCCGGAGTTCAACGAGGCGTACTTCGACTACTGCCGTTACTTCAACGCCACCAAGGCGGAACAGGCGGCACGCTACGGCGCCGACTTCGGCACCCTGCTGCTCTTCCAGGGCCACTCGCGGCTCGACGCCTACGCCGCCGTCCAGACCGGTGACGCGACCCTCGCCCGGCGCGCGTGGACGAAGTTCTACACCTCCGACGGCTACACGGAGTCCTCACCCTGGAAGACCGAGCCGCTCTCCGGCCCGGTCACCCTGGTCGCGGGCAGCGAGGCGAGCTGGGTGTCCTCCAACGACACCGCGCTGTACGGGCTCGCGGCCATCGAGAACCTGGCCCTGCTCGGCGACAGGATGCCCGCCTAGGCAGACGGGGGAGCGCCGTCGCACGGGCGGCGGCGCTCGCACCGACGAGTGTGGTCCAGGTCACTCGGAGCGGGCATGAGTACGCGTACTCAGATCACCGGTCTGCGCCACACTGCGTCCATGGACTGGAACCACTACCGTTTCCGCAGCCTGTGGCCCCTCCCGGTACCGCTCACCACCGTGTACGAGGCGCTGCGGAAGGTGGACGAGTACCCCCGCTGGTGGCCCCAGGTGCGCTCGGTGAACCGGCTGGACGACACCAGCGCCGTCCTCGCCATCCGCTCGTTCCTCCCGTACGACCTCACGTTCACCGCGCGCGAGGCGCGGCGCGACCCAGAGGCGGGGGTGCTGGAGATCTCGATCACCGGTGACATCGAGGGCTGGGCCCGGTGGACGATCGCCGCCGACGGCACCGGCACCGTCGCCCGCTACGACCAGGTCGTCGACGTCGGCAAGCCGCTGCTTCGACGACTCGCCGTGCCGGGACGGCCGTTCTTCCGGCTGAACCACCGGCTGATGATGAACTCCGGACGACGCGGACTGCTCAGCCATCTCCAAGCGGTTTGAACGAGACCCGCCGGTACCTGTATCGTTCTCTGCGTTCCCGGGCGATTAGCTCAGTGGGAGAGCGCTTCGTTCACACCGAAGAGGTCACTGGTTCGAACCCAGTATCGCCCACCACCGGGAAGGCCGGTCCGCCGTGGCGGACCGGCCTTTTTGCTGCTCCCGGCCGACCCGCTCCTCACGCCGCCGTCGGCAGTTCCGGCCGCAGCGGCCAGTACGTGTTCACCGTCTCCGGTGTGCCGCTGCGGGTGAACCACGCCTGGAGGCCACGCGCCTGGGCCGCGTGCCAGGTCGTCTGCAGGGTGTGCAGTTCGGCCGGGCTCAGGCGCTCCAGGCGGGCCGCGAAACGACGGCCCAGCGCCCGTACGACCTCCAGGGACGCGAGCGCGTCCGCGCCCGCGTCATGCGCGCCGTCGAGAGTGACCTCGTAGTGCGCGCACAGGTCGGTCAGGGTCCGGCGGCCCTTGCGGTAGCGGTCCAGGTGCTTGTCCAGGACCCGGGGATCGAGGACGAGCAGGGGGCTCGCCTCGAACCACTGGTCCAGCGAGGACGCCCGATGGCGGCGCAGCTCGCGGTCCAGCAGGGTCAGATCGAACGGCGCGTTCATCACCACCAGCGGGCGGTGCATCGCCGCGTGCTCGGCCAGTTGCTCGGCTATCTCGTACATCACCGGCGCCGGCCAACGGCCGTTGCGCTGCAGGTGTTCGTCCGTCAGCCCGTGCACCGCCGTCGCCGCTTCCGGCACCGGCACGCCCGGGTTGACCAGCCAGCGGGTCACCCGGGGGCGGGTGCCCGGGGCGTCCTGGACGACGACCGCGGCGGACACGATGCGGTCGGTCTCCACGTCCACGCCCGTGGTCTCCGTGTCGAAGGCCGCCAAGGGCCCCTCGTACCAGCACGTCATGCCCATACAACTCCTCGTTCACCCACGGCAGGTGACGTTCCGTCTTCTGCCTGTTTGGTGATACCCGGGCCGTTTGCGACGTACGCCGGAAGGACACAACAGGAGTGCGGGTCTTTGCAGTTCAGCGGCCCGCCACGGGGAAACTCTTTGGCTGGGAAGGCTGTTGGTCATGGCGATAGCGCAGCCCGAACGGGGCGGGCTGCTGCCCGAGCGTACGGGCCCCCATCGCGGCACACTCGCCACCACCGCCTGCATGGAGACACTGCAGGTGGGCTATCTGCACGCCGTCGCGGCGGCGGCCGGCTGCTCGCTGTCGCAGCCGTTCCCGGACAACGGCATCGACTGGCACGTCAGCCACGGCTCGCCCGGTCACACCGTCGACGACGAGGTGACCATAAAGGTGCAGCTCAAGTGCACGTACCAGATAGCGCCCAACCCGCCGGGGCGTTTCTTCTCCTTCACGCTGGACAACGACCACCTGCGCAAGCTCGCCCGCACCCCGGTGTCGGTGCACAAGATCCTGGTGGTGATGCTGGTGCCGCGCTCCCCGGACGACTGGCTGCGCGCCAGCCACGACCGGCTCGATCTGCGCCACTGCTGCTACTGGGTCAACCTGGCAGGGCACCCGATCACCGGCCGGCACCGGACCACCGTGCGGGTCCCGACCTCGCGCATCTTCGACGACCGGGCGCTCTGCGAGATCATGACGCGGGTCGGGACGGGAGGCAGACCATGAGGCACCGTCCGTACGAGGAGCAGCTGCGAGAGGTCCGGCCGCATCCCGACGATCTCCACGGACCCCACTGGAACCGTCCCCCGGAGCCCGCCGAGGTCGACCCCGCCGTGCTCGGCGCCCTGCTGCGCCGGCACGGCTGGCAGCGGCGCGGCGGCGCGCCGGGGCGCTACGGCCGCTGGACCCCACCCGGGCCGGGCAACACCGGCACCAGCCTGCTGGTACCCGAGAGCCGCGCCTTCCCGGACAGTGACGATCTGCTCGGGGAGGCGCTCACGGCTCTCGTGCGCAGCGACACGCCGGCAGCCCGTGAGGTGCTGGTGGGACTCGCCGTGCCCAGCGACGAGATCCGCTGGTGGCGGGATGTCCCCAGCGGACCGGCGGACGCCGCGTCCTGGACGGCCGAGGAGCAGTTGCGCACCGCGGCCCGGGGGACCCTGCTGGCCGGCGCGCTCGCCACGCGCGCGCGTGCCGGCTTCTACGGCGCCCGGCACAAGCGCGCGGCCGCCGCCCTGCTGGAGTCCGTCCTCGTGGGCTCGGCGGAGGGCGGGCGCGGCCTCACCGCCTTCGTGCCCGTCGGCACCGGCCGGCCTCTCGCCGTGCGCCTCCACCAGGCCCTCCACGCGGCCCGCGAGGCCATCGACTACCAGCGGGCCACCGGCGGTATGGACGCCTTCGACGGAGCCGTCGAGGCCGGCGTCAGCCGGGAACTGACCGATGCCCTGGTCACGCTCGTGCGCGGCACCGAGGGCGCCCGGATCTCCGTCGACTGGGCGCCGGGCGCCGGCGTCCCCGAGGACTGCGCGGCCACCACCGAGCCCGTCGAGTTCTCACCCGGCGACCTGCCCGTGCTGCGCGAGGCCGGCGCCCGCTACCTGCGCGACGAACCCTCCGTCGCGGTCCGGATCACCGGCACCGTCGTCCGGATGCGCCGCTCCGAGCCGCGCGGCGAGGGCGCGGTACGGCTGCGGGTGATCGCCGGGGCCGAGGTGCCGTACGTCAGGGTCACCCTCGACGAGGAGGACTACCGGATCGCCGGCCAGGCCCACCTGGTCGGGCTCCCGGTGCGGGTGCACGGCCGGCTGGAGAGCCGGGGCGGCTTCCGGCGGCTGTCCGGCGCCTTCGGGGTCGCGCCGGTCCAGGTGGAGGAGGCCGACCGGGACCGGCTCATGAAGTCGCTCCAGGAGAACCTCGACTTCTTCGAGGAGGCCTGCACCGGGGACGACTGCGACTGAGCGGGGACGGTCGGTAACCGTTTCGCGGTCGGACGGCCGGGGTCGGTACGATCCCCTGGTGCGCGCGCTCCTGGTATGGCGCCGCAACCACCTTCAGTCAGGAGAGACCGGTGTCAGACGTCCGTGTGATCATCCAACGCGATTCCGAGCGGGAAGAGCGCCTGGTGACGACGGGCACCACGGCCGCCGAGCTCTTCGCCGGCGAGCGCTCGATCATCGCCGCCCGGGTGGCCGGTGAGCTCAAGGACCTCGCGTACGAGGTGCGGGACGGCGAGACCGTCGAGGGCGTCGAGATCTCCTCGGAGGACGGCCTCAACATCCTGCGCCACTCCACCGCGCACGTCATGGCGCAGGCCGTCCAGGAGATCTTCCCCGAGGCCAAGCTGGGCATCGGCCCGCCGGTCAAGGACGGCTTCTACTACGACTTCGACGTGGCGAAGCCGTTCACGCCCGAGGATCTCAAGGCCGTCGAGAAGAAGATGCAGGAGATCCAGAAGCGCGGCCAGCGGTTCTCCCGCCGCGTGGTGACCGACGAGGCGGCCCGCGAGGAGCTGGCGGACGAGCCGTACAAGCTGGAGCTGATCGGTCTCAAGGGCTCCGCGTCCAGCGACGACGGCGCGGACGTCGAGGTCGGCGCCGGTGAGCTGACGATCTACGACAACCTGGACGCCAAGACCGGCGAGCTCTGCTGGAAGGACCTCTGCCGGGGCCCCCACCTGCCCTCCACCCGCCTGATCCCGGCGTTCAAGCTGATGCGCAACGCGGCCGCCTACTGGCGCGGCAGCGAGAAGAACCCCATGCTCCAGCGCATCTACGGCACCGCCTGGCCGTCCAAGGAGGAGCTGAAGGAGCACCTGGACTTCCTCGCCGAGGCCGAGAAGCGCGACCACCGCAAGCTGGGCAGCGAGCTGGACCTGTTCTCCGTCCCGGAGCAGATCGGCTCCGGCCTCGCCGTCTTCCACC
This sequence comes from Streptomyces sp. NPDC051987, assembly GCF_040680735.1. NCBI lineage: Bacteria > Bacillati > Actinomycetota > Actinomycetes > Kitasatosporales > Streptomycetaceae > Streptomyces > Streptomyces sp. NPDC051987. Next base: position 47,717 of record NZ_JBFAXI010000044.1, read on the forward strand.
CCAAGGGCGGCATCGTCCGCCGCGTGATGGAGGACTACTCGCGCCGCCGGCACGAGGAGGAGGGGTACGAGTTCGTCTACACCCCGCACGCCACCAAGGGGAAGCTCTTCGAGACCTCCGGGCACCTGGACTGGTACGCCGACGGCATGTACCCGCCCATGCAGCTCGACGAGGGCGTGGACTACTACCTCAAGCCCATGAACTGCCCGATGCACAACCTGATCTTCGACGCCCGCGGCCGGTCCTACCGTGAACTCCCGCTGCGGCTCTTCGAGTTCGGCACCGTGTACCGGTACGAGAAGTCGGGTGTCGTGCACGGCCTCACCCGGGCCCGCGGTTTCACCCAGGACGACGCGCACATCTACTGCACCAAGGAGCAGATGGCGGAGGAGCTCGACAAGACGCTCACCTTCGTCCTGAACCTGCTGCGCGACTACGGCCTCAACGACTTCTACCTGGAGCTGTCCACCAAGGACCCGGAGAAGTTCGTCGGCTCCGACGAGGTCTGGGAGGAGGCCACGGAGACCCTGCGCGCGGTCGCCGAGAAGCAGGGCCTCCCGCTGGTCCCCGACCCGGGCGGCGCCGCCTTCTACGGCCCGAAGATCTCCGTGCAGGCCAAGGACGCCATCGGCCGCACCTGGCAGATGTCGACCGTCCAGCTCGACTTCAACCTGCCTGAGCGCTTCGACCTGGAGTACACCGCCGCCGACGGCACCAAGCAGCGCCCGGTGATGATCCACCGTGCCCTGTTCGGGTCCATCGAGCGGTTCTTCGCGGTCCTCCTGGAGCACTACGCGGGCGCGTTCCCGGCCTGGCTGGCGCCGGTCCAGGCGGTGGGCATCCCGATCGGCGACGGGCACGTCGACTACCTGCACAGGTTCGCCGCCGAGGCGAAGAAGAAGGGCCTGCGGGTCGAGGTGGACGCGTCGTCCGACCGCATGCAGAAGAAGATCCGCAACGCCCAGAAGCAGAAGGTGCCCTTCATGGTCATCGCGGGCGACGAGGACATGGCGGCCGGCTCGGTCTCCTTCCGCTACCGCGACGGCTCGCAGGAGAACGGCATCCCGTTCGACGAGGCCATCGCCAAGATCCAGAAGGTCGTCGAGGAGCGGACCCAGGTCTGACCGGCCTCCGCCAGGGCCCCGGGAGCTCAGTGCTCCGGGGGCCCTGGCACGTCCTCGCTCAGGGAGAACCGCTGCAGCATCCAGGACGAGAACGAGCCCGTGACCGTGCCCAGGAGTCCCAGGCCGCAGGCCATCAGCCCCACGGCGATGAACCGCCCCCGCGTGGTCACCGGGACGTAGTCGCCGTACCCGACCGTGGACAGGGTCGAACAGGTCCACCAGAGGGAGTCGCCGAACGTGCGGATGTTGGCGTCGGGGGCCGACCGCTCGGCCTGGTAGACGGCGAGGGCGCCGGAGAAGCCCAGCAGCGCGATCGACAGCGCCGAGTAGGCGGCCACGCGCGCGTGCAGCGCGAGCCGGGGGTGACCGCGCCGGTGCTGGATCGACTCGTAGGTCCGCACGACCCGCAGCGGCCGCATCAGGGGCAGCACCAGGACGAGCGTGTCCAGCCAGTGCCGCCGCACGAACCCCGGCCCCTCGCCGCTGAGCCGCCAGCGCACCGCGTAGTCGACGGCGAACAGCGCCCAGGCCGTGTACATCAGCGCCAGGAAGAAGACGTGCGCGGCCGTCGGCAGGCCGGGCAGCAGTACATGCACCGCGTACGCGCCGAGGAAGACCAGTGACGCGATGCCGAGCGGCAGGCCGATCCTGCGGTCCCAGCGGCTCAGCGGGCTGTCGTCGTCCATCCGCCCAGCTTCGCCGCCGGGCCGTTTCCCCCGGCCCCGGCGACACGCCGCGAACGGGCGAAGCCATATGCTGCCTAGCATGACGAGTGAGCCGGAGCAGCAGATCGGAGTGGGGACGCAGGACGCGTTCCAGCGCCTGTGGACGCCCCACCGGATGGCCTACATCCAGGGCGAGAACAAGCCGACCGGCCCCGGGGCCGACGACGGCTGTCCCTTCTGCTCGATCCCGGCCAAGTCCGACGAGGACGGACTCGTCGTCCGGCGCGGCGAACACGTCTACGCGGTCCTCAACCTCTACCCCTACAACGGCGGCCACCTGATGACCGTGCCGTACCGCCATGTCGCCGACTACACCGACCTGACCGCCCCGGAGACGGTGGAACTGGCCGAGCTGACCAAGCAGGCGATGACCGCGCTGCGCACGGCGTCCGGTGCCCACGGCTTCAACATCGGCATGAACCAGGGCTCGGTGGCGGGCGCCGGCATCGCGGCCCACCTGCACCAGCACATCGTCCCGCGCTGGGGCGGCGACACGAACTTCATGCCGGTGGTGGGCCACACGCGGGTGCTGCCGCAGCTGCTGGCGGACACCCGCAAGATGCTGGCCGAGGCCTGGCCGACGGCACACTGAGCGGCCCGTCCGGCGCCTGCGGACGAGGCCGCCCAGGCCGAAGCGGGGGTCCCGGCGCGGCGGCCCGCAGCGGCCGGCGTCCCCGCCCGCCCCTTCGGCCGAACCGCCGGGGGCTCACGCGTCGTAGGTGTCGGCCTTCTTCGGTGACGCTTCCTGGACCGCCCCGCTGAGCGCTCCCGCCCGGGAGTTGAACTTGTCCATGTTCACGTCGTGCTCCTTCAGCACGGTGAACGCGGCCCGGTGCACCGCCCGGAGCACCGGCGTGGCCGCGCGCAGCGCGTCGTCGGCCATGAAGCGGTGCCGCCAGGGCTGGTCGGCCCAGGCGTGCCGGAGGCCGAACGGCTCCGGCAGGCCGATGGAACCGCCGAGCCACTTCAGCAGCGGCGGATACCAGCTGATCATCGCCCGCGCGCCCAGCCGGACCACCTCGTCCGGGGTGACCAGGGGCAGCTTGACGGTCCGGGTCTCCCAGAACCGGACGGTCTTGGCGACCGTCCTGGTGGGGGCCTCCGGTTTGCCGCTGAACAGGCCGTTGACCGGGCCGAGGGCGTGTCCGGTGACCTCGATCCGCAGGGTCTCCTTGAGCACGGTGACGGTGGTCATCATCGTGATGATCAGATCGCCGTTCCACAGGTGCGGCCACTGTACGCCCAGGTAGTGCCGCTCACCCTTGTCGAAGTGGTTGTTGTTGCAGATCCGCTCCACGTCGGCGGGCCCCACCTGGTAGTCGGTGCCCTCGGGCCGGGGCACCGCCGTGGCGCCCTCGCCGACATGCGTGACGATCCAGTGCTTGACCTGCGGGGCCGGGAAGCCACCGGTCTTCAGGTGCTGCCGGTGCAGCACGCTCAGCTCCTTCTCGATCTCCCGGACCACCGTCCAGGCCCGGAACTCGTGGACGCCCTTGACCGGATCGAGCGGGACCAGCTCCTCCGCGAGGTGCCAGGAGCCCCAGCGGGTGCCCATGCCGAGTATGCCCTTGGGGCCGGCGTAGAAGACCGAGTTGGACTGCTGCTCGGCGCTCAGCCGGGCCAGGGACTGGCGCAGCTGCTCGGCCGCTGCCTGGTCGGGGCTGGTCGGCACCGCCTCCGGGACCTTGGCGCCGACGCTGCCGCCGGAGAGCAGGCCGTCCCAGGCGTCCCGCAGGTCCCTCGCGGTGCGCTCGCACAGCCGCTTGGCCAGGTACCAGCCGACCACCGGGAGCACGATGCAGCCACGCGCGTACCACCCCCAGAAGCCGGTCAGCGGCATCCGGATCAGGAAGATGACCGCGAGGACGCCGACGGCGGCCAGCAGGGCGCTGCCGAGCCCGGAGACCCGCTTGTTGTCGGCCTTCAGCATGGTGGCCCGCAGCTGGAAGACCCCCAGCCAGACCAGCAGACCGGGCAGGAAGAGCACCCCGCACACGAGCATGACGGCGGTGAGCCGCTGGTCGCGTTCCCGGCGGATGCGGTTGGCCGCCAGACAGTGCTCGACGACCACCTGGGGTTCGCTGCCGAACGACTGCACGAGGGGCTTGCGGCCGACGCCCAGCATGCGGTCGATGACCGCCTGGGAGTACGCCTCACCGAAGTTCGGCCGGAATATCTTCGCCCACTTGCGGCCCTCGGTGACCGTGGACTGGTGCCACTCGTTGTCGGCCTTCTTGATCTCCTCCATCGGCGTGTCCCGGTAGGCCGCCGAGGCCAGGGCGTAGGTCGGTGCCTGCGCCTCGCCGCCCGGCCTGGGCACCTGTGGCCCGAAGAAGTCCTCGAAGCTCATTCCCGCCCCCACTTGCCGCCGTCCCGCTTCTGCGGCCTTCCCGACTTCCGTACTCCGCACACCTGTTGATCAAGTACTCAGAGTATCCCCAGCCACCGACAGGCGTTCGGCGGACGGCCGAAGCCGTCCGCCGGACACTCCGTCACCACCCGGCTAGGAGACTTTTTCGGCCTGTTCGCGGATCTTCTGGGCGATCTGCGGGGGCATCGGCTCGTGCCGGGCGTAGGAACGGCTGAACCGTGCCGTCCCGTGCGAGAGGGAGCGCAGGTCGACCGCGTACCGGCCGATCTCGAACTCCGGCACCTCGGCCTTGACGAGGGTGCGCCCGCCGCTGGTCTGCTCGGTGCCCAGCACCCGGCCGCGCCGTCCGGACAGGTCGCTCATCACGGCGCCCACGTAGTCGTCGCCGACCAGCACGGACACCTCGGCCACCGGCTCCAGGAGATGGATCTTCGCGTCCGCCGCGGCCTCCCGCAGCGCCAGCGCGCCGGCCGTCTGGAAGGCGGCGTCGGAGGAGTCCACCGAGTGCGCCTTGCCGTCGAGCAGGGTGACCCGCACGTCGACCAGCTGGTAGCCGGCGGCGACACCCTTGGCGGCCTGGGCCCTGATGCCCTTCTCCACCGACGGGATGAACTGCCGGGGCACCGCTCCGCCGACCACCTTGTCCACGAACTCGATGCCGGAGCCGCCCGGCAGGGGTTCCACCTCGATCTCGCAGATCGCGAACTGCCCGTGGCCGCCGGACTGTTTGACGTGCCGGCCGCGCCCGGCGGACTTGCCGGCGAACGTCTCCCGGAGGGACACCTTGTGCGGGACGACGTCGACCTGGACGCCGTAGCGGCTGCGCAGCCGCTCCAGGGCGACGTCCGCGTGCGCCTCACCCAGGCACCACAGCACCACCTGGTGGGTGTCCTGGTTCTGTTCGAGCCGCATGGTCGGGTCCTCGGCGACCAGCCGGGCAAGACCTTGCGAGAGCTTGTCCTCGTCGGCCTTGCTGTGCGCCTCTATGGCGAGCGGCAGCAGCGGGTCCGGCATCTCCCACGGTTCCATGAGCAGCGGGTCGTCCTTGCCGGAGAGGGTGTCCCCGGTCTCCGCGCGGCCGAGCTTCGCCACGCAGGCCAGATCGCCGGCGATGACGTGCGTGACCGGACGCTGCTGTTTGCCGAACGGCGTGGACAGGGCGCCGATCTTCTCGTCGACGTCGTGATCCTCGTGGCCGCGGTCGGCCAGCCCGTGCCCGGAGACGTGGACCGTCTCGTCGGGGCGCAGGGTGCCGGAGAACACCCGCACCAGCGAGACCCGGCCCACGTAGGGGTCGGAGGCGGTCTTCACCACCTCGGCGACCAGCGGGCCGCCGGTGTCGCACGGCTGGATGTCGCGTGGTGTGCCGTCGATGGTGGTGACCCCGGGCGTGGGGTGTTCGAAGGGGGTCGGGAAGCCGCCGGTGACCAACTCCAGGAGTTCGACCGTGCCGAGCCCCTGGCGGGCGCCCTCGGCCGCGGGGGCGGCGGCCAGGACGGGGAAGAAGGCCCCGCGCGCGACAGCCCGCTCCAGGTCCTCGATCAGCGTCTTGAGGTCGATCTGCTCGCCGCCCAGATAGCGGTCCATGAGCGTCTCGTCCTCGCTCTCCGAGATGATCCCCTCGATGAGCCGGTTGCGGGCGTCCTCGATGTCCGGCAGCTGGTCGGGTCCCGGCTCGGACTCCTTGCGCTCGCCGGTGGAGTAGTCGAACAGCTTCTGCGTGAGCAGCCCCACCAGACCGGTCACGGGCGCGTGTCCGTCCGGCCCCTGCGGGCCGTGCAGCGGCAGGTAGAGGGGGAGCACGGCGTCCGGGTCGTCGCCGCCGAAAGCCTCGGCGCAGACCCGGGTCATCTCCTGGAAGTCCGCGCGGGCGGCCTCCAGGTGCGTGATGACGATCGCCCGCGGCATCCCGACCGCGGCGCACTCCTCCCACACCATCCGGGTCGAGCCGTCCACCCCGTCCGAGGCCGAGACGACGAAGAGAGCCGCGTCCGCCGCGCGCAGACCGGCCCTCAGCTCTCCGACGAAGTCGGCGTATCCCGGGGTGTCCAGGATGTTGATCTTGATTCCGTTCCAGTCGACCGGCACCAGGGACAGCTGTACGGAGCGCTGCTGCCGGTGCTCGATGTCGTCGTAGTCGGAGACGGTCCCGCCGTCCTCCACGCGGCCCGCGCGGTTCACCGCTCCCGCGGTCAGCGCGAGCGCCTCCACCAAGGTGGTCTTGCCCGATCCGGAGTGGCCGACCAGCACCACATTCCGTACAGACGCGGGGTGGTCGGCCGCCCTTGCCCTGCCGGCGGCTCCGGGGTGTTCCTTGACCTTGTCGCCCATGGTTTTGCCTCCCGTGCACGGTGAGGTCTCTGTGGGCGCGGGCGAGCATGGCGGGCCGCGTGCGGTGGCGGCTCCGATGACGCCCGCGGTTATTCGAGCTTTCCACTCCGGTCACGGTGCGTCCATACGAAGGACGTGATCGCGCCCCGAGGACGCCTCCGGCCCGGCCGCCGGACCCGTCTGTGAGTGCCCACCCCTCGCACACACGCGCGCGTGGCTACGATGGGCCAGCCGGGGTGGCCAGCAGGGGCCGCACGGCGCAACGACCGTCGGGAAGGCCATGCTGAACAAGTACGCGCGTGCATTCTTCACGCGTGTCCTCACACCGTTCGCCGCGTTTCTCATCCGCCGGGGCGTGAGCCCGGACACGGTCACGCTCCTCGGCACGGCCGGAGTGGTCGCGGGCGCGCTGGTCTTCTTCCCCCGGGGCGAGTTCTTCTGGGGCACGATCGTGATCACGCTCTTCGTGTTCTCGGACCTGGTGGACGGCAACATGGCCCGCCAGCTGGGCCGCACCAGCCGCTGGGGCGCCTTCCTGGACTCCACCCTGGACCGGGTCGCCGACGGCGCGATCTTCGGCGGCTTCGCCCTCTGGTACGCGGGCAACGGCGACAACAACGCGCTGTGCGCGGTCTCGATCTTCTGCCTGGCCAGCGGCCAGGTGGTGTCGTACACCAAGGCGCGCGGCGAGTCGATCGGGCTGCCGGTGGCCGTCAACGGTCTCGTGGAGCGCGCCGAGCGCCTGGTGATCTCCCTGGTGGCGGCCGGTCTGGCCGGTTTCCACAAGTTCGGTGTGCCGCACATCCAGATCCTGCTGCCGATCGCCTTGTGGATCGTCGCCGTGGGCAGCCTGGTCACCCTGGTCCAGCGGGTCGTCACGGTCCGCCGGGAGTCCGCCGAGGCCGAGGCCGCGGCCGAGCGGGAGAAGGCCTCCCACGGGAGCGAGGCCGCGCAGTGACCGCGACCGACCGGCTCACCGACGCGCTCTACGGTGTCGGCTGGAGCACCGTCAAGAAGCTCCCCGAGCCGGTCGCCGTGCGTCTCGGCAACTCCCTCGCGGACCTCGCCTGGAAGCAGCGCGGCAAGGGCGTCCAGCGACTCGAGTCGAACTACGCGCGGGTGCTGCCGGAGGCGACTGCCGAGCGGCTGCGCGAGCTCTCCCGCGCGGGCATGCGCTCCTACCTGCGCTACTGGATGGAGTCCTTCCGGCTGCCGTCCTGGGGCGAGGAGCGGATCCGCGCCGGCTTCGCCCCCAAGGGCCTCCACCACCTCACCGACGGCCTCGCCTCCGGCCGCGGGGTGATCCTCGCGCTGCCGCACCTGGCCAACTGGGACCTCGCGGGCGCCTGGGTCACCACCGAACTGAAGACGCCGTTCACCACGGTCGCCGAGCGGCTCAAGCCGGAGACCCTGTACGACCGTTTCGTCGCCTACCGCGAGGGCCTCGGCATGGAGGTCCTCCCGCACAGCGGCGGCACCGCCTTCGGCACCCTGGCCCGCAGGCTGCGCGACGGCGGCCTGGTCTGCCTGGTCGCCGACCGCGACCTGTCCGCCTCCGGCATCGAGGTCGACTTCTTCGGCTCCGCCGCGCGGATGCCCGCCGGTCCGGCCCTGCTGGCCCAGCAGACCGGCGCCCACCTGCTCCCCGTGACGCTCTGGTACGACGACACCCCCGTCATGAAGGGCCGGGTGCATGCCCCGATCGAGGTACCCGAGTCAGGTGACAGGGCCGCGAGGACGTCTGTCATGACACAGGCGCTGGCCGACGCCTTCGCCACCGGGATCGCCGACCATCCGGAGGACTGGCACATGCTCCAGCGCTTGTGGCTCGCCGACCTCGACCCCGCGAAGGGACCGTCGTGAGGATCGGCATCGTCTGCCCCTATTCCTGGGATGTCCCGGGTGGTGTGCAGTTCCACATCCGCGACCTCGCCGAGTACTTCATCGGCCTGGGCCACGACGTCTCGGTCCTCGCCCCCGCCGACGACGACACCCCGCTGCCGCCCTACGTCGTCTCGGCGGGCCGCGCGGTCCCGGTGCCGTACAACGGCTCGGTGGCCCGGCTCAACTTCGGCTTCCTGTCCGCCGCGCGGGTGCGCCGCTGGCTGCACGACGGCGCGTTCGACGTGGTCCACATCCACGAGCCGACCTCGCCCTCGCTCGGCCTGCTGACCTGCTGGGCGGCCCAGGGCCCGATGGTGGCGACCTTCCACACCTCCAACCCGCGCTCCCGCGCGATGATCGCGGCGTACTCGATCCTCCAGGCCGCCCTGGAGAAGATCAGCGCCCGCATCGCGGTGAGCGAGTACGCCCGCCGCACCCTGGTGGAGCACCTCGGCGGTGACGCGGTCGTGATCCCCAACGGCGTCGACGTCGACTTCTTCGCCAAGGCCGAGCCGCGGCCCGAGTGGCAGGGGGACACCATCGGCTTCATCGGCCGCATCGACGAGCCCCGCAAGGGCCTCCCGGTGCTGATGAAGGCCCTGCCCAGGATCCTCGCCGCCCGCCCGGCGACCCGGCTCCTGGTGGCCGGCCGGGGCGACGAGGAGGCCGCGATCGAGTCCCTCCCCGCCGAGCTGCGCTCCCGGGTGGAGTTCCTCGGCATGATCAGCGACGCGGACAAGGCCCGCTTCCTGCGCAGCCTCGACCTGTACATCGCGCCCAACACGGGCGGCGAGAGCTTCGGGATCATCCTGGTCGAAGCCCTGTCCGCGGGCGCCCCGGTGCTCGCCTCCGACCTCGACGCCTTCACCCAGGTCCTGGACCAGGGCGCGGCGGGGGAGCTCTTCGCCAACGAGGACGCGGACGCGCTGGCGGAAGCGGCGGTACGGCTCCTGGCGGACCCGGAGCGCCGGGCCGAGCTGAGTGCCCGGGGCAGCGTGCACGTACGGCGCTTCGACTGGTCCACCGTGGGCGCGGACATCCTGTCCGTCTACGAGACGGTGACGGCGGGCGCGGCGGCGGTGGCGGCCGACGAGCGCTCGGGGCTCCGGGCGCGATTCGGGCTGGCGCGGGACTGAGCGCTGCGCTGGGAGGGCCGCCGTCTTCCGGGTGCAGCGCCGTCGTGGCTGGTCGCGCAGTTCCCCGCGCCCCTTCGGGGCGCTGGTGCGGGGCGTCCTGTGGGGGCTGGGTGTGCGGCGCGTCCTATAGCGTTTCGCCCGTGAGCGCTTCCCTCGTCTGGACCCTCTGCATCCTTGCCGCCCTCGTGGTGATCGGGCTCTATCTGAGCTGGACCGCCGGTCGACTGGACCGGCTGCACTCCCGGATCGACGCGGCCCGTGCCGCCCTGGACGCGCAGTTGCTGCGGCGCGCCTCCGTGGCCCAGGAGCTGGCGACCTCGGGGGTGCTGGACCCCGCCTCCTCGATAGTGCTGTACGAGGCCGCGCACGCCGCCCGGCAGGCCGAGGAGGAGCAGCGGGAGGTCGCGGAGAGCGAACTGAGCCAGGCCCTGCGGGCCGTCTTCGAGCACCCTCAGCAGGTCGAGGAGGTCCGTCAGGCCCCCGGCGGCGACGCCGCCGCGAGCGAGCTGGCCGAGGCCGTGCGCCGGGTCCCGATGGCCCGCCGCTTCCACAACGACGCCGTCGGCGCGGCCCGCCGGCTGCGCGAACACCGCAAGGTCCGCTGGTTCCGGCTGGCCGGACACGCGCCCTTCCCGCCGGCCTTCGAGATGGACGACGAACCGCCCGCCGCGCTGGCCGAGCGTCCGGCCTGAGCGCAAAAGGATCCACCGGCTTCCCATTGGCCCTTGCTGTGGACTGGTCCCCTCGCGTTTCCTCGGTGTTCGCAGAAACCCTCTTTTTCAGCGAGTGAGGTCACCCGTGTCCACCAGTGAGAACCAGACCCCCGAGACCGGCACCGCCCGCGTCAAGCGCGGCATGGCCGAGCAGCTCAAGGGCGGCGTGATCATGGACGTCGTCACGCCGGAGCAGGCGAAGATCGCCGAGGACGCCGGCGCCGTCGCCGTCATGGCCCTGGAGCGGGTCCCGGCCGACATCCGCAAGGACGGCGGGGTGGCCCGGATGTCCGACCCGGACATGATCGAGGGCATCATCGACGCGGTCTCGATCCCGGTGATGGCCAAGTCCCGGATCGGCCACTTCGTCGAGGCCCAGGTCCTGCAGTCGCTCGGCGTCGACTACATCGACGAGTCCGAGGTCCTTACCCCGGCCGACGAGGTCAACCACTCCGACAAGTGGGCCTTCACCACCCCCTTCGTCTGCGGCGCCACCAACCTCGGCGAGGCCCTGCGCCGCATCGCCGAGGGCGCGGCCATGATCCGCTCCAAGGGCGAGGCCGGCACCGGCAACGTCGTCGAGGCCGTCCGCCACCTGCGCCAGATCAAGGGCGAGATCGCCAAGCTGCGCGGCTGCGACAACAACGAGCTGTACGCCGCCGCCAAGGAGCTGCGCGCCCCCTACGAGCTGGTCAAGGAGGTCGCCGAGCTCGGCAAGCTCCCGGTGGTGCTGTTCTCCGCCGGTGGCGTCGCCACTCCGGCCGACGCCGCCCTGATGCGGCAGCTCGGCGCCGAGGGCGTCTTCGTCGGCTCCGGCATCTTCAAGTCCGGCGACCCGGCCAAGCGCGCCGCCGCCATCGTCAAGGCGACCACCTTCTACGACGACCCGAAGATCATCGCGGACGCGTCCCGCAACCTCGGCGAGGCCATGGTCGGCATCAACTGCGACACCCTCCCCGAGACCGAGCGCTACGCCAACCGCGGCTGGTAAGCACCTCCATGAGCACCGAAGCCCCTGTCATAGGCGTCCTGGCCCTCCAGGGCGACGTACGGGAGCACCTCATCGCCCTGGCCGCGGCCGACGCCGTGGCCAGGCCGGTCCGGCGCCCCGACGAACTCGCCGAGGTGGACGGCCTCGTCATCCCCGGCGGCGAGTCCACCACCATCTCCAAGCTGGCCGTCCTGTTCGGCGTGATGGAGCCGCTCCGCGCGCGCGTGCGGGCCGGGATGCCCGTCTACGGCACCTGTGCGGGCATGATCATGCTCGCCGACAAGATCCTCGACCCGCGCTCGGGCCAGGAGACGATCGGCGGCATCGACATGATCGTGCGCCGCAACGCCTTCGGGCGGCAGAACGAGTCGTTCGAGGCGGCGGTCGACGTGCGCGGGATCCACGGCGATCCTGTAGAGGGCGTGTTCATCCGCGCCCCCTGGGTCGAGTCCGTGGGTGCCGACGTCGAGGTGCTCGCCGAGCACGACGGCCACATCGTCGCGGTCCGCCAGGGCAACGCGCTCGCCACGTCGTTCCACCCGGAACTGACCGGCGACCACCGCGTGCACTCCCTGTTCGTCGACATGGTGCACGCGAACCGGGCGACCGAGTCCTAGTAGGATCTCTGGCGTTCGTTGTTTGGATGGGTTACGCGAAGGAGACAGGCAGATGTCCGGCCACTCTAAATGGGCCACGACGAAGCACAAGAAGGCCGTGATCGACGCCAAGCGCGGCAAGCTCTTCGCGAAGCTGATCAAGAACATCGAGGTCGCGGCGCGGATGGGCGGCGTGGACCTCGAAGGCAACCCGACGCTGTACGACGCCGTCCAGAAGGCGAAGAAGCAGTCGGTCCCGAACAAGAACATCGACTCCGCGATCAAGCGCGGCGGTGGGCTCGAGGCCGGCGGCGCCGACTACGAGACGATCATGTACGAGGGCTACGGTCCGAACGGCGTCGCGGTGCTCATCGAGTGCCTCACGGACAACCGCAACCGCGCCGCCTCCGACGTCCGCGTCGCCATGACCCGCAACGGCGGCTCGATGGCCGACCCGGGCTCGGTGTCGTACCTCTTCAACCGCAAGGGTGTCGTGATCGTCCCCAAGGGCGAGCTGACCGAGGACGACGTGCTCGGCGCGGTCCTCGACGCGGGCGCCGAGGAGGTCAACGACCTGGGTGAGTCCTTCGAGGTGCTCAGCGAGGCCACCGACCTGGTCGCCGTCCGCACCGCCCTCCAGGACGCCGGGATCGACTACGACTCCGCCGAGGCCAACTTCGTCCCGACCATGCAGGTCGAGCTGGACGAGGAGGGCGCCAAGAAGATCTTCAAGCTGATCGACGCCCTGGAGGACAGCGACGACGTGCAGAACGTCTTCGCCAACTTCGACGTCAGCGACGAGGTCATGGAGAAGGTCGACGCGTAACGCTGCCGCGGGCTGAGCCGACTCGGCGGGCTGGTGGGACACCCTCCACCGGCCCGCCGCCGTTGTCAGTGGGACCGACTAGCCTGGCACCATCCGTTGATCACCGTCCGCGGACCGCAACCGCCCGTCGGGCGACCACGAAGGCGCTCAGCCGGGCCCGCGGAAGCGGCGGCGGGCTCGGCCGCGAAGAGGGGAGGGGGCACGGTGCGTGTACTGGGAGTGGACCCCGGGCTGACCCGGTGCGGTGTCGGGGTCGTCGAGGGCGTCGCCGGGCGACCGCTCACCATGGTCGGCGTGGGGGTCGTGCGGACCCCCGTGGACGCCGAGCTCGGCCGTCGCCTCGTCGCCATCGAGCAGGGCATCGAGCAGTGGCTGGACGAGCACCGACCCGAATACGTCGCCGTGGAGCGGGTGTTCAGCCAGCACAACGTGCGCACCGTGATGGGCACCGCCCAGGCCAGTGCCGTCGCCATGCTGTGCGCCGCCCGCCGGGGCATCCCCGTCGCCCTGCACACCCCCAGCGAGGTCAAGGCCGCCGTCACCGGTTCCGGACGTGCCGACAAGGCCCAGGTCGGTGCCATGGTCACCCGGCTGCTCCGGCTCAGCGCCCCGCCCAGGCCCGCCGACGCCGCCGACGCCCTCGCGCTCGCCATCTGCCACATCTGGCGCGCCCCCGCGCAGAACCGACTCCAGCAGGCCGTCGCCCTGCACGCAGCCCACGCAACGAAAGGCCGTACGGCATGATCGCCTTCGTCAGCGGCCCGGTCGCCGCCCTCGCCCCGGACTCCGCGGTGGTCGAGGTGGGCGGGATCGGCATCGCCGTCCAGTGCACCCCCGACACCCTGTCCGGGCTGCGCATGGGCCAGACCGCCAAGCTCGCCACCTCCCTGGTCGTGCGCGAGGACTCGCTCACCCTCTACGGCTTCGCGGACGACGACGAGCGCCAGGTCTTCGAGCTGCTGCAGACGGCGAGCGGGGTCGGCCCGCGGCTCGCCCAGGCCATGCTGGCCGTGCACAGCCCCGACGCGCTGCGCCGCGCGGTGGCCACCGGTGACGAGAAGGCGCTGATCGCCGTCCCCGGCATCGGCAAGAAGGGCGCGCAGAAGCTGCTGCTGGAACTGAAGGACCGTCTCGGCGCCCCCGTCGGCGCCCCCGCGGTCGGCACCCCGGTCAGCCAGGGCTGGCGCGACCAGCTGCACGCCGCCCTGATCGGCCTCGGGTACGCGACCCGGGAGGCCGACGAGGCCGTCACCGCCGTCGCCCCGCAGGCCGAGGCCGCCGGGGGCCCGCCCCAGGTCGGCCAGCTGCTCAAGGCGGCCCTACAGACCCTCAACCGCGCCCGCTGACCCCACCACCGCTGAGGCACATCACTTATGAACTGGGACGACACGACGGACACCGGCGCCGACGCGGAGCGGCTGGTGGGCGCGGTCGCCGACCGCGAGGACCAGGCCGTCGAGGCCGCCCTGCGCCCCAAGGACCTCGGCGAGTTCATCGGCCAGGAGAAGGTCCGCGAACAGCTCGACCTGGTGCTGCGCGCCGCTCGCGCGCGTGGCGCCACCGCCGACCACGTCCTGCTCTCCGGCGCCCCCGGCCTGGGCAAGACCACCCTTTCCATGATCATCGCGGCCGAGATGGGCGCCCCGATCCGCATCACCTCGGGCCCCGCCATCCAGCACGCCGGCGACCTGGCCGCGATCCTCTCCTCCCTCCAGGAGGGCGAGGTCCTCTTCCTCGACGAGATCCACCGCATGTCGCGGCCCGCCGAGGAGATGCTGTACATGGCGATGGAGGACTTCCGGGTCGACGTCATCGTCGGCAAGGGGCCGGGCGCCACCGCCATCCCCCTCGAACTGCCGCCGTTCACGCTGGTCGGCGCCACCACACGGGCGGGACTGCTGCCGCCCCCACTGCGCGACCGCTTCGGTTTCACCGCGCACATGGAGTTCTACGAGCCGCGCGAGCTGGAGCGGGTGGTGCACCGCTCGGCGCACCTGCTGGACGTCGAGATCGAGCCGGCCGGCGCTGCCGAGATCGCCGGCCGCTCGCGCGGCACGCCACGCATCGCCAACCGGCTGCTGCGCCGCGTCCGCGACTACGCGCAGGTCAAGGCGGACGGGCTGGTCACGCGCGAGATCGCGCATGCGGCGCTCGCCGTCTACGAGGTGGACGAGCGTGGCCTGGACCGGCTGGACCGGGCCGTCCTGGAGGCGCTGCTCAAGCTGTTCGGCGGCGGCCCGGTCGGCCTGTCCACCCTCGCCGTCGCGGTGGGGGAGGAGCGGGAGACGGTCGAGGAGGTCGCCGAGCCCTTCCTGGTCCGCGAGGGCCTGCTCGCCCGCACGCCGCGCGGCCGCGTCGCCACCCCCGCCGCCTGGGCCCACCTGGGCCTGACCGCCCCACGCGGCACAGGCGGAACCGGCCAGCAGGACCTGTTCGGCACCTGACCCGGGCCCCGGCGCGTCCGGTGCACGGGCCGTTGCCGGTGAGAACGCGGCCGGGGCGCCGTGTCCCGCGGGGAGCCTGGCCCGGTCCGTGTCCCCGGCCCGCAGCGGCGGTGCCCGCCGAGGCCAGGCTTCGGCCGCAGACGTGATCGCTTCGTGACGGCGGGGCATTGGCGGGCCCAGGAACCCAGGTGCCATGCTGAACGTTGTTCCATGCGCGCGGACTCGCTTAGACTCCGCCGATGCCGCCTTCGCGGGCGGCGCCGACCACACCCCCATCATCCAGGCCGCTCACCGCCGCGGCTGCGCGAAGGAAATTCCGTCCCGTGAATAGCTTGCCTCTTCTCGTGTTCATCGTCCTCATCGCGGCCATGGTCCTGATGACGCGCTCCACCAAAAAGCGCCAGCAGCAGGCCACGCAGATGCGGAACGAGATCCAGCCCGGCAACGGGGTCCGCACCATCGGGGGCATGTACGCGACGGTCAAGGAAGTCAACGAGGACACCGTCCTCCTCGACGCCGGTCCGGGTGTCGAACTCCTCTTCGCGAAGAACGCGATCGGCGCCATCCTCACGGACGACGAGTACAACCGCATCGTGCACGGCATCGAGCACGACCTGAAGTCCGACGCCGACGTCGTCCCGGACGACGCCTCCTCCCTCACCGAGACCGACGACGAGTCCGCCGACGCTGCCGCCGCCTCCGACGACAAGGCCGTCGACCTCGGGAAGAAGGACGCCGCCGAGGACGGGGCCGAGGACGCGGAGCACAAGCCCGACGGGCCGGCCGAGTCCGCGACCGCCGAGGCGAAGGCCGACGAAGAGCCGAAGAAGACCGACGGCGACTCCGACGCGAAGTAGCCGTGTCCCGGGGAGCGGTGCGTACGTCCCACGCGCACCTCGCACCCTGGGCGCGTCTGTTTCCCGCACGGGATCCCGACACCATGTCATGGCCGACCGCACCGACCAGGCGCGCGGCGGCCCGAGAGGGAGTACAAGAAGGTGGCAGCACCTAAGAGGGGCCGGAGCGCGAGCGCCCAGAGCAGGCCAGGGCGCTCGCTGGCCCTCATTCTGATCGCCATCGTGGCGCTCACCGGCGGAATGTTCGCCTCCGGGAACACCACTCCGCGTCTCGGTATCGACCTGGCCGGTGGTACGAGCATCACGCTGCAGGCGCAGAACGAGCCGGGCCAGCCCAACGCGATCAACAAGACCAACATGGACACCGCGGTCGCGATCATGAACCGCCGTGTCAACGGTCTGGGCGTGTCGGAAACGGAGGTTCAGACCCAGGGCACCAGCAACATCATCGTCAACATCCCCAAGGGCACCAACTCCGCAGAGGCCCGCCAGCAGGTCGGCACCACCGCGAAGCTGTACTTCCGCCCGGTCCTGGCCCAGGAGGCCAGCGCCGGCGCCACGCCGACCGCCTCTCCGAGCGCGTCCGCCGGCGGCAGCTCCAGCGCCTCCCCGAGCTCCTCCCCGTCGAGCAGCGCGTCGGGGTCCGAGAAGGCGACCGGGTCGTCCTCGTCCTCCCCCTCGCCGTCCTCCTCCGCCACGTCGCAGGGCCGTGCGGTCACCGACGCCCTGAAGGCCGGTTCCACGCCGTCGTCCTCGGCGTCCGCCTCCACGTCGGCCAGCCCCTCCGCCACCTCCTCCGCCGGCGCGGGCGCCTCCGCCGCGGCGTCCAAGCTGCAGGCCGAGTACGCCGCGCTCGACTGCTCCAAGGCGACGCAGCGAGCCACCGCCGGCAAGAACGCCAAGCCGACCGACACCACCGTGGCCTGCGGCCAGATCGGCGACGCCTGGTACAAGTACGTGCTCGGCCCGGCCCGCGTCGACGGCACCGACGTCAAGAAGGCCCAGGCGGTCTTCGACACGCAGGGTGCGGCCGGCTGGCAGGTCCAGATGTCCTTCACCGGCGGCGGGGCCAAGAAGTTCGCGGACGTCACCGCCGAACTCGCCAAGAACGCCACCCAGCCGACGAACGAGTTCGGCATCGTCCTCGACGGCCAGGTCGTCTCCAGCCCGACCGTGAGCCAGTCGATCACCGGCGGCCAGGCGGAGATCTCCGGCAGCTTCACCCAGGAAGAGGCCCAGAGCCTCGCCAACATGCTGTCCTACGGCGCGCTCCCGCTGTCCTTCAAGACGCAGAGCGTCACCACCGTCACCGCCGCCCTCGGCGGCGAGCAGCTGCACGCCGGTCTGCTGGCCGGTGCCATCGGCCTCGCGCTGGTCATCATCTACCTGGTGGCCTTCTACCGCGGGCTGTCGCTCGTCGCGATCCCCTCGCTGCTGGTGTCCGCGATCCTCACCTACGCGATCATGTCGCTGCTCGGCCCCACGATCCACTTCGCGCTGAACCTGCCGGCCGTCTGCGGTGCGATCGTCGCGATCGGCATCACGGCCGACTCGTTCATCGTGTTCTTCGAACGCATCCGGGACGAGATCCGCGAGGGCCGCACACTGCGCCCCGCCGTCGAGCGGGCCTGGCCGCGCGCCCGGCGCACCATCCTGGTCTCCGACTTCGTGTCGTTCCTGGCCGCCGCCGTGCTGTTCATCGTGACCGTCGGCAAGGTCCAGGGCTTCGCCTTCACCCTCGGCCTGACCACCGTGCTCGACGTGGTCGTCGTGTTCTTCTTCACCAAGCCGCTGATGGCGGTCCTCGCCCGGCGTAAGTTCTTCGCGAGCGGCCACAAGTGGTCCGGGCTCGACCCGAAGGGCCTGGGCGCCAAGGCCCCGCTGCGCCGCACTCGCCGTCCCGCCGGCCCCGTCGCCGGCCCTGTCGACCCGAAGGAAGCGTGAGCGATGTCGAAACTCGGCAACCTCGGCGCCCGACTCCACCGCGGCGAGATCAGCTACGACTTCGTCGGCAAGCGCAAGATCTGGTACGGCGTCTCCATCCTGATCACCATCACGGCCATCGTCGGCCTGGCGGTGCGCGGCCTGAACATGGGCATCGACTTCCAGGGCGGCGCCGTCTTCACCACCTCGAAGACCAGTGTCTCGGTGGCCCAGGCGGAGACCTACGCGAAGGAGGCCTCCGGCCACGACGCGGTCGTCCAGAAGCTCGGCACGGGCGGCCTGCGCATCCAGATCGCCGGCATGGACACCGAGAAGTCGGACGCGACCAAGGCCAAGCTGGCCAAGGACATGAACGTGGACCCCGAGTCCATCAACTCCGACCTGGTCGGCCCCAGCTGGGGTGACGAGATCGCCAACAAGGCCTGGGAAGGCCTCGGCATCTTCATGGTCCTCGTGGTGATCTACCTGGCGATCGCCTTCGAGTGGCGGATGGCCGTCGCGGCCCTGGTCGCGCTGATCCACGACATCACCATCACGACCGGTATCTACGCCCTGGTCGGCTTCGAGGTCACGCCCGGTACGGTCATCGGTCTGCTGACGATCCTCGGTTACTCGCTCTACGACACGGTCGTCGTCTTCGACAGCCTCAAGGAGCAGACGAAGGACATCACCAAGCAGACCCGCTTCACCTACAGCGACATCGCCAACCACTCGATCAACGGCACCCTGGTCCGTTCGATCAACACCACGGTCGTCGCGCTGCTGCCGGTCGCGGGCCTGCTGTTCATCGGTGGCGGCTTCCTCGGCGCGGGCACGCTCAACGACATCTCGCTGTCGCTGTTCGTCGGTCTCGCCGCGGGTGCCTACTCCTCGATCTTCATCGCCACGCCGCTCGTCGCCGACCTCAAGGAGGCCGAGCCGCAGATGAAGGCGCTGAAGAAGCGCGTCCTCGCCAAGCGCGCCCAGGCGGCCGCCGAGGAGGAGATGGCGGAGGCCCGGGTCGGCGGCTCCGAGGGACCCGAGGACGCCGCTCCGGCCGTCGTCGGCCCGCGCAACCAGCCCGCGTCCCGTAACCGGGGCGGTCGCGGCCGACCGTCGGGGAAGCGCCGGTGACCGACATCAAGGAGCTGCTGCTCAGCCGTATCCGGGACGTCGAGGACTATCCGGAGCAGGGCGTGATGTTCAAGGACATCACGCCGCTCCTGGCGGACCCGGTCGCCTTCACCGCGCTCACCGACGCCTTCGCGGAGACCGCCGTCAGCACCGGCGCGACCAAGGTGGTCGGACTGGAGGCCCGGGGCTTCATCCTGGGCGCCCCGGTCGCGGTCCGCGCCGGCCTCGGCTTCATACCGGTCCGCAAGGCGGGCAAGCTGCCCGGAGCCACCCTCCGGCAGGCCTACGACCTGGAGTACGGCTCCGCCGAGATCGAGGTCCACGCCGAGGACCTGTCCGCGGACGACCGCGTCCTGGTCGTCGACGACGTCCTCGCCACCGGCGGCACCGCGGAGGCCTCCCTCCAGCTCATCCGCCGGGCCGGCGCCGAGGTCGCGGGCCTCGCCGTCCTCATGGAGCTGGGCTTCCTGGGCGGCCGGTCCCGCCTGGAACCGGCTCTCCGGGGCGCCCCCCTGGAGGCGCTGCTCACCGTCTGACCGGAGTCTGGCGAACGGCACAGCCCCGAGTGCGACCAGATCGCCCACTCGGGGCTGTGCCGTTCTCTCGCTGCCCGCACGTGCCCTGGGAGCGCGGTCGCCGCCCGCGCGGGGAGCGCGAAAGCCGCGCCCGGACCACCGTCAGGGCCACAGCCGGATGTCCGTCCGGGCGGCTGTTCGGTCGGGCTCCGCACGTTCGGCGGCGGCCGGATCGCTACCATGGTTGTCCGGGGCCTGACTGGGGGACCCGGATCGCGCACGAGGAGTCCTCTTGCCAGACGAGGCCCAGCACCTGACCGCCGCCAAGCCCGAGTCCGCCTCGGCGGCCGCGGCGAAGCCCGCGCCGAGCGCGCCGCACGCGAAGAACGACACCCGCGGGCCGGTCGAGCACGCCCAGTCCGCGCCCGCCGACAAGTCGGCCGACCAGGCGCGTCCCAAGCCGGCCCCGCCCGAGCGCGAGGCGGCCCCCGCGGCCCGCCCCGGCGCCGGCCAGCCGGCCCGCTCGGGCTCCTCCAACCGCGTCCGTGCCCGTCTCGCCCGCCTCGGCGTCCAGCGCGCCAACCCGTACAACCCGGTCCTGGAGCCCCTGCTGCGCATAGTCCGCAGCAACGACCCCAAGATCGAGAACGCCACCCTGCGCCAGATCGAGCGCGCCTACCAGGTCGCCGAGCGCTGGCACCGCGGCCAGAAGCGCAAGAGCGGCGACCCGTACATCACGCACCCGCTTGCGGTGACCACCATCCTCGCCGAGCTGGGCATGGACCCGGCGACCCTGATGGCGGGCCTGCTGCACGACACCGTCGAGGACACCGAGTACGGCCTGGAGGACCTGCGCCGCGACTTCGGCGACGTGGTCGCGCTGCTCGTCGACGGCGTCACCAAGCTGGACAAGGTCAAGTTCGGCGAGGCCGCGCAGGCCGAGACCGTGCGCAAGATGGTCGTCGCCATGGCCAAGGACCCGCGCGTCTTGGTCATCAAGCTCGCCGACCGCCTGCACAACATGCGCACCATGCGCTACCTCAAGCGCGAGAAGCAGGAGAAGAAGGCGCGCGAGACGCTGGAGATCTACGCGCCGCTCGCCCACCGGCTGGGCATGAACACCATCAAGTGGGAGCTGGAGGACCTCGCGTTCGCGATCCTCTACCCGAAGATGTACGACGAAATCGTCCGCCTGGTCGCCGAGCGCGCCCCCAAGCGCGACGAGTACCTGGCCATAGTGACCGACGAGGTCCAGTCCGACCTGCGCGCCGCCCGCATCAAGGCGACGGTCACCGGCCGCCCGAAGCACTACTACAGCGTCTACCAGAAGATGATCGTCCGCGGCCGGGACTTCGCGGAGATCTACGACCTGGTGGGCATCCGCGTCCTGGTGGACACCGTCCGCGACTGCTACGCGGCCCTGGGCACCGTCCACGCCCGCTGGAACCCGGTTCCGGGGCGGTTCAAGGACTACATCGCGATGCCCAAGTTCAACATGTACCAGTCGCTGCACACGACGGTCATCGGCCCCAACGGCAAGCCGGTCGAACTCCAGATCCGCACCTTCGACATGCACCGCCGCGCCGAGTACGGCATCGCCGCGCACTGGAAGTACAAGCAGGAGGCCGTGGCCGGTGCCTCGAAGGTCCGCACCGACGTGCCCAAGTCGTCCGGCAAGGGCAAGGACGACCACCTCAACGACATGGCCTGGCTGCGGCAGCTGCTGGACTGGCAGAAGGAGACCGAGGACCCCAGCGAGTTCCTGGAGTCCCTGCGCTTCGACCTCTCGCGCAACGAGGTCTTCGTCTTCACGCCCAAGGGCGACGTCATAGCGCTCCCGGCCGGGGCCACCCCCGTCGACTTCGCGTACGCCGTGCACACCGAGGTCGGCCACCGGACGATAGGGGCCAGGGTCAACGGCCGCCTCGTCCCGCTCGAATCCACCCTGGACAACGGCGACCTGGTCGAGGTCTTCACCTCCAAGGCGACCGGGGCCGGACCGTCCCGCGACTGGCTCGGCTTCGTCAAGTCCCCGCGCGCCCGCAACAAGATCCGCGGCTGGTTCTCCAAGGAGCGCCGGGACGAGGCGATCGAGCAGGGCAAGGACGCCATCGTCCGCGCGATGCGCAAGCAGAACCTGCCGATCCAGCGCATCCTCACCGGCGACTCGCTGGTCACCCTCGCCCACGAGATGCGCTACCCGGACATCTCCTCGCTGTACGCGGCGATCGGCGAGGGCCATGTGGCCGCGCAGAACGTCGTGCAGAAGCTGGTGCAGGCGCTCGGCGGCGAGGAGGCGGCCACCGAGGAGATCGACGAGGCGGTCCCGCCGTCGCGCACCCGCGGCCGCAAGCGGCGCAGCAACCAGGACCCCGGCGTGGTCGTGAAGGGCGTCGACGACGTCTGGGTCAAGCTGGCCCGCTGCTGCACCCCCGTGCCCGGCGACCCGATCATCGGCTTCGTCACCCGCGGCAGCGGAGTCTCGGTGCACCGCAGCGACTGCGTCAACGTCGAGTCACTGTCCCGCGAACCCGAGCGCATCCTCGACGTCGAGTGGGCGCCCACCCAGTCCTCGGTCTTCCTGGTCGCCATCCAGGTCGAGGCCCTGGACCGCTCCCGGCTCCTCTCGGACGTCACCCGCGTCCTGTCCGACCAGCACGTCAACATCCTCTCCGCGGCCGTGCAGACCTCCCGCGACCGGGTGGCCACCTCCCGCTTCACCTTCGAGATGGGCGACCCCAAGCACCTGGGCCACGTCCTGAAGGCCGTACGGGGCGTGGAGGGCGTGTACGACGTCTACCGGGTCACCTCGGCGCGCAACCGGTCGTAGCGAGGCCGCGAGGAACGACGAGAGACGAGAGGGGCCCCGTACCGGCGTACGGGGCCCCTCTGGGTGTCCTGGCAGCGGGCGTCAGCCGCCGAACTCCTGCAGGCCCTTGAGAGCCTGGTCCAGGAGCGCCTGCCGGCCCTCCAGCTCACGCTCCAGCTTCTCCGCCTTCGACGTGTTGCCCTGGGCGCGGGCCTGCTCGATCTGCGCCTTCAGCTTGTCCACAGCGGCCTGCAGCTGGCCGGTCAGGCCCGCGGCAC